>CAIKXW010000362.1 GCA_903831485.1 uncultured Alphaproteobacteria bacterium
AGCCTCGAGAAGGCGATTGATGCGTTCAGACGTCGCGACAGACGGTTTGGCGGCCTCGGCGCCTGAGGGCGGTCCGAAGGGCGGCGGACGGCGCGAGATCATTCTCCGCGTCGTCAGCGCAGCCGTGCTCGCGCCGCTGGGCGTCTGGGCGGTGTGGGCCGGAGGATACTGGTTGCTGGCGGCTACGACGGCGTGCGGCGTTGTGGCGGCGTTCGAATGGACGCGCATGGCCTCGCAGGCGGAGACTGGGTGGGTGCGCTGGGCGCAGTACACCACGCTGGGGCTGACGGCTGCGGCGGCCGTGTTGCTGGCGACGCGCGGGATCGAGGCTGTGGCGCTGGCTGCTCTGGTTGGATGCGCGGTGGCGAGCGGGCTGGCGCATATCGGCAAGGGGTCGATCAGCTCGATGGCTTTTGGGGCGATCTATACGAGCCTGCCGTTCGGGTGCTTCGTGTGGATCAGGGAGATGACGCCGAACGGGCATCTGCTGCTGCTGGCCATCCTGGCGATCGTGGTGACGACGGATGTCGGTGCGTACTTCGCTGGGCGGGGGTTTGGCGGCCCGCTGCTGAGCCCGAAGGACAGCCCGAACAAGACGTGGACGGGGGCTATCGGCGCGCTGGTTTGCGCGGGGCTTGCGGGCGCGGCTGTGGCGCGGGCCGGAGGCGGGGACTTTGCACACTGGCTGCTATTCGGGCTGGCGCTGTCGATCGTGGCGCAGCTGGGCGACCTGCTGGAGTCCCGGTTCAAGCGGCTCTACGGGGTCAAGGATACGTCCGGCTTCTTGCCTGGGCATGGCGGCGTGCTTGACCGGCTTGACGGGCTGATGGCGGCCACGGTCGCGGCGGCGTTGATCGTGAGGTTCCTGCCCGCGCTGGCGCCGTCGCTTTCTTCTGCGGGGGCGCAATGACCAACACTGTTCGCGTATCCGTGCTTGGCGCATCGGGGTCGATCGGTGTCTCGGCCCTCGACGTGATTGCGTCGGGCGGAGAGGGGTCGCCGGATTTCTCCGTTGTGGCGCTCACTGCGAACCGCAACGTCGCTGCGCTGGCGGCCGCGGCGAAGAAGGTGCGGGCGGAGATTGCAGTCGTTGCGGATGAGGCCTGCTATGCCGAGCTGAAGAGCGCGCTGGCGGGGTCGGGCGTGGAGGCGGCTGCGGGTGACGCCGCCATCGCAGAGGCGGGCGCGCGCAAGGCGGATGTGGTGGTGGCCGGCATCGTGGGGATCGCTGGCTTGGCCGCGACGCTGGCGGCTGTGCGGCAGGGAGCGAGCATCGCCCTGGCCAACAAGGAGAGCATGGTCTGCGCGGGCAAGCTGCTGCGGGATGAGGCGCGGCAGAGCGGAGCGCGACTTCTGCCGATCGACAGTGAGCACAACGCAATCTTCCAGGTGCTCGACCGGCCGGAGCGGGTCGAGAAGCTGATCCTGACAGCGTCGGGTGGGCCGTTCCGGTCAGCCAGCATGCAGGAGATGGCGGCGGCGACCCCGGAGAAGGCCTGCGCCCACCCCAACTGGGACATGGGGGCCAAGATATCCGTCGACAGCGCCACCATGATGAACAAGGGGCTGGAGCTGATCGAGGCGGCCTATCTGTTCGACGTTCCCGAGAGCCGAATCGACGTCCTGATCCACCCACAGTCGATTATCCATAGCCTCGTGGCCTATGATGACGGGTCGGTGCTCGCCCAGCTAGGCCTGCCGGACATGCGGACGCCGATCTCCTACGCACTGTCATGGCCGCGGCGGATGCCCCTGCCGGGGCTTGAGCGCCTTGATCTCGCCAAGATCGGAAGGCTGGATTTCCTTCCTCCGGATGCCGAGCGCTTCCCAGCGTTAACGCTTGCCAGGGGTGCGGTTTCCGCTGGGGGCGGTGCGCCGATCGTGCTGAACGGAGCGAACGAGGTCGCAGTGGCTGCCTTCTTGCAGCGACGTATTGGATTCTTGACGATTTCCGAGGTGTCAGGGCAGGTGCTTGAAGAGTTTCTCGCAGACACGACTGCCCGCGACGAACCTGCCCGGTTCGAAGAAGTCTATGCGATCGACCGGTGGGCGCGAGCTCGCACTGTCGAAATTCTCCGCCTCGCGGCGTGATCGCCTGGAGTACCTGACCTTGAAGGACGCGCACTGATGGATGTCATCCTCTGGGTTCTGAGCTACGCGCCGGTATTCCTGCTCATCATTTCGGTCGTCATCACCGTTCATGAACTTGGCCACTACTGGGTGGGCCGCATGTTCGGCGCAGCGGTGGAATCCTTTGCGATCGGTTTCGGCAATCCAATTGTCGAGAAGCGGGATGGACGCGGGACGCGCTGGCGCCTGAACTGGATCCCGCTCGGCGGGTTCGTGAAATTCGTGGGCGAAGTACAGCTCGCGCAGGACCTGAAGCAGGAACTGCCCCAGACGGCCGAGACCGAGGAAGAGGCGGCGCGCCTCGCCGAAGTCGCGCGGGCGACCCGCCCCAGGGGCGCGGTCGAGGGCAAGCCGACCACGTTCCATGACAACCAGATTCTCGTGGGCAAGCCCTACAACCTTCTGAACCCCTGGCAGCGGATCGCCGTGTCGCTGGGCGGTCCATTTGCGAACTTCCTGTTCGCGATCGCAGCCTTTGCGGTGATCGGCGGCGTTCAGGGCGTGCCGCAGGCGCAGGAAGTGTTCGTACGCGGCGTGATTGCTGGCGAGGCAGCCGAAAGAGCCGGGTTCAAGGCGGGCGACGTCGTCATCGAAGCGGGCGGGCGGCCTGTCGAGACCGCGCAGGACATCATCATGGCGACACAGCTGAGCGCCGGGGAAGCGGTCAGCTATCGCGTGCTTCGTGGCGAGGAGACGGTGGCGCTGCTGGCCACGCCGGTCGAGCAGGAGCTGGTCGATAGCGGTATGCGCATGAAGCAGAAGGTCGGCCGCATCGGCCTCGACCTTGGCCATCGCGATACGTCGATCCGCAACCTCAATCCGGTCGAGGCCGTGGGCTATGGGCTGCAGCGGACGTCTGAATCCATCGGCCAGACGATCAATGTGTTGCGCCGCCTTATTACGGGCAAGGAAGGCATCGAGAAGCTGTCAGGGCCTGTCGGCATCCTTCACCTTACGGGCGGGGTGACTGAAATGACCATGAACCAGGAGGATATCGACCTCGGCGCCAAGGTAATGCAGCTGTTCTGGATGTATTTTCATCTGGCGGCGCTGCTTTCCATCGGCATTGGCTTCTTCAACCTGCTACCGATTCCGGTTCTGGATGGGGGCGCGGTAGTGATGACGCTGGCCGAGGCGCTGACAGGCAAGGCTCTGCCCGAGAAGGCCCAGAATGCGGGGCTGACATTCGGGCTGGTAAGTCTCGTCGTTTTCGCCTTGCTGGTGACCTGGCAAGACATCGGGCGGTTGATATCGGGCTTTTTCCCGGGCCCAGCCTAGGGGACAGGCCGGGGGGCCGGGTGCGGGGGAGGCTTGAGCTGTGTGCCTGTCTCGCACTAGGACGGGCGCAGACGGACGGGACTGCGGCAGACAGTTCGTCTGGTGCTGGGCCGTATAGTGGTGGTTAGTAGTCGTACGAGGGTTTTAGATGCGGTCATGGTTTGCATGCGCTTTGGCGCTGACTGCATCGGCTGGCGCCATTGTGGGCGCTCAGACGGCGTGGGCTCAGCAGCCTGGACAGCCGCCGGCGCAACCGCCCGCCCAGCCTCCGGCGCAACCCACGCAGCAGATCATTGGCCGGATCCTGGTCGAGGGTAACCAGCGTATCGAGTCGCGGACGGTCCAGTCGTACCTGCTGGTGCGGCCGGGCGACCCTTTTGACGAGGAACGGATTGGCCTCTCAGTGCGTGCGCTTGGCGCGACCGGGCTGTTCGCGGACATCCAGATCGAGACGCGCGGGACGGACCTTGTCATCCGCGTGCTCGAGAACCCGATCATCAACCGCATCATGTTCGAGGGGAACAATGCGGTCACAACCGAGCGCCTCGAGGAAGAGACCGAGGCCGAGCCGCGGCAGACATTCACGCTGTCCAGGGTCGAACAGGACGTGCAGCGCATTCTCGAAGTCTATCGTCGCGCCGGGCGTTTTGCGGCGACGGTGACGCCGCAGTACAAGGTGCTGCCGCAGAACCGCGCCGACCTGATCTTCGTGATCGACGAAGGCCCGACGACAGGCGTGAGCTCGATCAACTTCATTGGTAACGAGGCCTATCCGGACGACAGGCTGCGCCGCGAGATCACCACGCGCCAGTCGCGCTGGTGGCGGTTCTTCGAACAGGCGGACAACTACAACCCGGGCCAGGTCGAGTTCGACCGCTCGCAGCTCACAGAGTTCTACACGAACGAAGGCTACGCCGATTTTCGGGTGATCTCGTCGGTGGCCGAGCTGACGCCGAACCGGCGCGACTTCTACCTGACCTTCACGGTCGATGAGGGGCAGAAGTACACGTTCGGCGAGCTGAAGGTGCAGACCGAGCTGGAGAAGCTGTCAGGCGAGCGTCTCGCACTGTTCCTGCCCATGAAGCAGGGCGACCAGTTCCGTTCGAAGAGCATCCAGGACGCGATCGACTCGCTGACATTCGCTGCGGGCATCGCGGGTTACGCCAACGTGCAGATCCGTCCGCGCGAAGTGCGCGATCCGGTCAACCACACGATCGGCATCACGTTCGAGGTCGATGAAGGCGCGCGCGTTTACATCGAGCGCATCGACATCCAGGGCAATACGCAGACGCTGGACCGCGTTATCCGCCGCGAGATCCGCGTGGCCGAGGGCGACCAGTACAACCCGGTGCAGCTCGACAATGCGAAGAGCCGAATCCGGTCGCTCGGCTTCTTCAATCCCGACACGGTCGACATCACGGACGAGCCGGGATCGGCGCCTGACCGGAGCATCGTGAAGGTAAAGGTCGAAGAGGAAGCCACGGGCGAACTCGCGTTCTCGGCGGGCTTCTCGTCACAGGATGCGTTCCTGTTCTCGGCCTCGGCCCAGCAGCGCAACTTCCGCGGACGCGGCCAGTACCTGTCGGCGCGCATCCAGACGACGTCGCGCCAGCAGGACCTGGAGTTCCGCTTCACGGAGCCGAAATTCCAGGACCGCAACCTGGCGGTTGGTCTCGACGTGTTCGTGACGCAATCGGACTTCTTCGACATCGCGGGCTTCGAGAACTCGATCATCGGCGCCGGCGGGCGACTGCAGATGCCCTTGTCCGACACGGACCAGCTCGGCCTGCGCTATCGCCTGCGCAACGACAACCTGCAGCTGGACGAACTGCTCCCGGGCGAGGATCCGCTGCAGAACTCGGGCAAGACGAACTGCCAGACAGTGTCGATCTTCCAGTCATCCCTGTGCGACCAGCGCGGCGACCGGCTGACGTCGTCGCTCGGCTACACGATCACGATGAACCGGAAGAACGACTACATCGAAGCCACGCGTGGTTTCGACGTCAATTTCAGCCAGGACATTGCCGGGCTCGGCGGCGACGTGAACTACCTGCGCAACGAGTTCGAGGGGTCGATCTACCATGGCTTCGCGCCGGGCTGGCGGCTGCGCTCCCGGCTCGAGGCCGGTCTGATCGAGAGCTGGGGCGACGAGGGTGTGCGGATCAACGACCGCTTCTTCAAGGGCGGCAACTCGTTCCGCGGCTTCGACGTTGCGGGCCTTGGGCCGCGCGAGGTCGAGTACGCCTATGCAACCGAGCAGATCGCGCTGGCGCAGGGTGTGGCCCCGCCGGAGTTCTCGCGTCCGCAGCTCAACACCGATGGAACCCAAGCGGTAGATAGCGCGGGTAACTTCCTTTACGTCACTGCACAGCGCGATGGCGACGGAAACCTGTTGGACCCGACGGTCACGCCAGGCAATGCGCTGGGCGGCAAGGCATATGCGATTGCCTCCTTGGAACTTTCCTTCCCGCTGCCGTATGTTCCAGATGAATTCGGGCTCGATGGCGCGTTCTTCTTCGAGGCCGGCACGGTGGGCCTTCTCGACGAGCGTGACCGCGAGCGGAGCGGACAGCCGGACCCGAATGATCCGCTGCGCGTCCGCTTGGTGGACGACAGCGCTAGCTTGCGGGCCAGCGCGGGCGTGAGTATCGGCTGGGACTCGCCTTTCGGGCCCATTCGTTTCGACTTCTCGCATATCATTGCGAGCGAAGAGTACGACCGGACCGAAAGCTTCCGGTTTGCTACCAACACCAGGTTCTAGGGTATTAGTGTCATGAAACTCCGAAACATCGTGCTTGCCGCCGCACTCTTCGCTGGAGCCACCAGCATGGCCGGCGCCGCCATGGCCCAGACGAAAGTCTACATCGTCAACGAGTCCCGGGTGATGGTCGAAAGCAAACTGGGCAAGGCCATGAACCAGCAGCTCACGGCGGATGCGCAGCAGGCTGTCGAGCAGCTGGGCCTCAAGACGCTGAAGACCGAAGCCGACACGGAGCGCGCAGCCCTGCAGCCGCAGATCCAGTCGTTGACCCCGGAAGCGATCCAGGCCAACGCGACGCTCAAGACGCGCGTCGAGAACCTGAACAAGAAGTATAACGAGCTGGTGCAGAAATCGTCCGCGCTCGACCAGGGCGTGGAACAGCAGCGCACCGCGAACGCTGTTCGCTTCAACTACGCGCTGGTGCCGGCCATCGATGCGGTCGCCAAGCAGGTTGGCGCTGATGTGGTGCTCAGCTATGGCTCGGCGCTCTACAACAAGGACTCGGTCGATATCTCGGCGCAGGTGATTGCGCGTCTCGATGCGACCGTGCCGACGCTTGAAGCGCTGAAGCCGCTGCTGCCGCAACGCCCGGCTGCTCCTGCTGCGCCGCCCGCCGGCGGCGGACAGTAAGTCGAGACCAGGAAGGCGGGGGCTGTGATCGATCCGCGGTTCTACGAGACGTCGCAACCGCTGTCGGCCTCTGAAATCGCCAGCATGCTTGGGGTCGCCATCACACGTGGCGACCCTTTGCTTGCTGTATCGTCGCTGGCGCCTGCAGGGCAGGCAGGAGCAGATGATCTTGTCTTCGTCGAAAGCGCGGGAGCTGCTGGGCGCCTGGAGGCCGCCGGTGTGTGTCTTGCGTCGCCTGATGCGGCCCCGGCAGTGCGCGATGGACCGACCGTGATCGCGATCCCGCATCCGCGCGCGGCCTTTGCGAAGATTGGGGAGCGGCTGGTGAAGTTGCGGATGCTCACAGCAGCGCAACCGGCAATCGATCCTTCAGCGCGGATAGCCTCAAGCGCGGTGCTGGAGCCGGGCGTGGTTGTCGGCGCCGGCGTCGCCATCGGCGCCAATGTCCATGTGGGCGCCAACGCCGTGATCGGACCCGGCGTGCAGATCGGCGTCAATTCGCGCATAGGCGGCAATGCCAATCTTCGCTGCGCGCTGATTGGCGATGGCGTGATCATCTATCCGGGCGCCGTGATCGGCGAGGCCGGTTTCGGACTGGCGGGCGGATCGGCAGGCGCGCGGCTAACGCCGCATTTCGGGCGCGTGATCATCCAGAATGGCGTTTCCGTGGGGGCCGGCTCGTGCGTCGACCGGGGCCTGCTGGAAGACACTGTGATCGGCGAGGGCAGCCACATCGATAATCTCTGCCATATCGGCCACAACTGCCAGATCGGCGCGCATGTGGTGATGGCGGCGTTCGCCGGCATATCGGGCTCGTGCGAAGTTGGCGACGGCGTGCAGTTCGGCGGGCGGGTTGGACTGAAGGACCATGTGAAGGTGGGCGCTGGCGCGCGGATAGCCGCAGGCGCCGCCGTGCTGACTGACGTTCCGGCAGGTGAGACATGGGCAGGATATCCGGCCAAGCCCAGTCGCACATGGATGCGCGAGCTTGCATGGCTGGCGCGGGCGGCGCAAAAGCGTCCCATCGTCAAGGAATAGCCGGGCAGACCGGCCAGGGGCGCCGGCGCATATGGCTGTAACCATCCACCCAACCGCCATCGTGGAGAAGGGCGCCGAACTCGCCGATGGCGTGGAGATCGGCCCGTTCTGCATTGTGTCGGGCAAGGCGCGGCTGGCGGAGAATGTGCGGCTGGTCTCGCATGTCTCGATCGCCGGGTCGACGACGGTGGGTGCGCGCACCACGATCTATCCGTTCGCCTCGCTTGGCCACCCGCCCCAGGACAACCGCTACAAGGGCGAGGACACCCAGCTGATCGTGGGAACGGACAACCGCATTCGCGAGTCGTCTGTATTGCATATCGGAACCATCCAGGGGCGCGGGCAGACCGTGGTTGGCGATCGCTGCCTGCTCATGAAT
>CAIKXW010000363.1 GCA_903831485.1 uncultured Alphaproteobacteria bacterium
CCGCCGTCCGCGCGCCGCCGTACAACACACCGCCGGGGGCGTGGGATCCGCGAACCTCTTGTCTACCGGTAGCTGTGGAAACAGAGACCCCAAACACGCGGGGCATCCCGCGTCCCCGGGCCCTCCAATGAATTGGAGACCCAGAGCGACAGCATCATAGGCGGTTCACAACGGCCTAAATGCGAACGCACGCCAGAACCCCACCCCGGCAAACGTGCGCTGCAACCACACCTTTCCCCCATCCTGACGTCGGGCCTTGCCATGTCGCCCCCCTGTCACGATGTTATGCGAGAGAATCGATCACCCCGCTTGCTGGAGCCATGTGGCGCAAGGTGGGAAACTGACGGGACCGGCGGGTCGCGCCGCCTGACCTGTCAAAGACGACGGGTACACATGACCCAGGTAGTTTCGCACGCGCCGAACGGGTGGCCCGCCCTCGTTCTCAACGCCGATTTCCGTCCGCTATCGTACTATCCGCTCTCCCTCTGGCCCTGGCAGGAGGTGGTGAAATCCGTGTTTCTCGAGCGGGTGGATGTGGTTGCGGAATACGACGAGTACGTTCACTCGCCCTCGATCACCATGCGCCTGCCCAGCGTCATCGCGCTGCGGGAGTTCGTGAAGCAGGACCGCCAGCCGGCGTTCACCCGCTTCAACGTCTTCCTGCGCGACGGTTTCGAATGCGCCTATTGCGGCAGCCATGAAGACCTGACCTTCGACCACGTCATCCCGCGTTCCAAGGGTGGCCGGACGAGCTGGGAAAACATCGTCGCCGCCTGCAGCCCCTGCAACCTCCGCAAGGGCGGCCGGCTCGCGCGCGAGATCGGCATGCACCCCAGCGTGCGCCCGCACAGGCCAACCACCTTCCAGCTGCAGGAGCAGGGCCGGAAGTTCCCGCCCAACCACCTGCACCAGACATGGCTCGACTACCTCTACTGGGATGTCGAACTGGAGACGTAAAAAGGGTCGCCGGCTAACCTCCGGCGGCCCAACTCTCCATGTCTCCCTCCCAGTAGACGAATTCACTGCCGTCCACGGTCCAACTGACCTCGGCATGGAAAGGCAGCCAGCATCCGCCATGCTGCCGGTAGTCGGAGTACCGGCCGCTCCATGGCGTAGCCGTGGACTCCCCACCAACCCCGCGCATCCGGTCCGGCGCAAAAATGCTCGCAATGCGTCCGTCACCGTCGATCGTGACGCTGACATCCGCTGCCGTCTCGCCGTCGCCAGCAGTGACGATCAGCCGGTCAGGCCCCTCGCTGCGCCAGCGCAGGGACGCATTGCGCAGAATGGCGGCCGGCGCCAGCGCAAGCTCGGCGAGGTAACGCATCAGTTCGCCGCGTGTGAGCGCAGGCGACGAGGGCGGCCGCGCAACGGGGATGAAACCCAGAGCGCGCACGTCGAGAACGCCGACGCCGCCGACAAGCGCGTCGCGAACCGAGACAACGCCAAACGGTCCCGTCCGCGCGCGCCAGTCGAACGCGCACGACGTCGTCGAAATCGTCTGCGTCGCCGTGAACTTCATCCAGCCCGCAGCCGCATCCTGCCGCATCCGGCCCCTCTGCGTCAGGCGGACATCGCCACCCTGTACGCTGCCGCACAGTCTCTCGGCGAGATCGCGGACGGGCTGCGGAAGTTGATGCTGAGCGTTCATGCGATACCAGATGCTCTCGGCCAGTGATCGTTCCGAAATCAGCTATGCATGAACGATGCGCATGCCCGAGAGTTATTGGTGAACCATCAGCGTTCAAAGGATCCGCCATGCCTCCGCGCGAACGCATCGCAATCATCGGCGCCGGCCATGTCGGTGCGACCACGGCCTATGCATTGATGCTGCGCGCATTGGTTCGCGAAATCGTGCTGATCGACAGCGACACGGCGCTCGCTGAGGCGGAAGCAGCAGACTTGTCGCATGGAAATGCACTGGCTCGCCCGGCACGCATCTGGGCAGGCGACTACAAGGATGCCGCGTCAGCACGCATCGCTGTCATCACTGCGGGCGCTGCGACGCAGGGCTCCCAGAGCAGGCTGTCCGTCGCAGCGCAAAGCGCCGCCATCGTGACGGCCTGCGTGAAGCAGCTGGCGGCTGCAGGCTTCGATGGCGTGATCGTGGTCACCTCAAATCCGGTGGACCTCATGGCCCTCGTCGCCGCGCGCCACGCTGGCCTGCCGCCCGGCCGCGTCATCGGCACGGGCACGCTGCTGGACTCCAGCAGGCTGCGGCAATTGCTGGCCGAAACGCTCGGCGTGGCCCCGGCCTCTGTCGACGGCGACGTGCTGGGCGAGCATGGCGACAGCGAAGTCGTCGCCTTCTCGACCGTCCGCATCGGCGGCGTCCCTCTGCGGCAGTTCACGGGCAAAGAGCCCGCCACCGACCACCACCAGATCGCCGAAGACGTCCGCCAGGCCGGCTACCGCATCGTCGCCGGCAAGGGCTATACGTCCTTCGGTGTCGCCACCGCAACCGTCCGCATCTGCGAAGCAATCCTGCGCGACGAGAAGGCAGTGCTCCCGGTCTCCACGCTGCTGACCGGCCAGTACGGAATTGCCGACATATTCCTCAGCCTGCCCTGCATCCTCGGCGCGGGCGGCGCCGAACGCATCCTCACGCCGGCGCTCACCACGGAAGAGGTTGCCGCTTTGCAAGGCTCCGCCGCCGTCCTTGCCGACGCGCTGCGGGCACTCGACACCAGCAACGGGGCCCTGACCTGATCAGCTTCACCTAACGGCGCCATTCCCTCCGGAGGCTTGCTGAGGCAGGTTACCCCCGGGACGGGGCGGCGGTCGCAGAATCGTCATCCGTCGAGGGAAACGCATAAGCGGCGGAGCACGATCATGACCAAACGCACTCAGGCGGCGGGCAGGGGCCATTCACGCCGGGCAATCCTCGCAGGCGGCGTCGCAGCTGCGGCGTGGTCGGTGCTGCCGGGCTGCGCGACGGCACAGGGTCCGGTCCGGCCCGGCGCCGGCAAGCGCGTCAACGTCGCCGCCATCGGCGCGGGCGGCATGGGCGCCGGCAACATGTCGGCGCTCACAGGCCAGAACATCGTCGCCGCCTGCGATGTCGACTTCGACCGTGTCGCCCGCCAGATGCTCAAGGACGGCCAGCTGCGTCCCGAGCGCGTCGAACTGAAAGCTGCCTACGACAAGGCCGAACGCTTCACCGACTACCGCCAGATGTTCGACAAGCGGCGCGACATCGAAGCCGTCGTCATCGCAACGCCCGACCATCATCACGCCGTCGCCGCCCGCATGGCGATGGAGCGCGGCCTCCACGTTTACGTCCAGAAGCCGCTCACCTACACGGTGCGCGAGGCGCGCCTGCTTACCAAGATGGCGAAGGACAATCCCAAGCTCGTCACGCAGATGGGCAACCAGGGCCACTCGAGCGACGATGGCCGTCGCGCCGTTGAGCTGATCCGTGGCGGCGCCATCGGCAAGGTGAAGGAGGTCCATATCTGGACCAACCGTCCCGTCTGGCCGCAGGGCGTCGGCAAGCCTGAGCCGAAGCCCCTGCCAGCTGGCCTCGACTGGGATCTCTGGCGTGGTCCCGCCACTGTCGATTGGGGCTATCACCCCGATTACGCGCACTTCAACTGGCGCGGCTGGACGCCCTTCGGCACCGGTGCTCTTGGCGACATGGGCGCCCACCTGATGGACTTCCCCGTCTGGGCGCTGGAACTCGGCCTGCCCACGAAAGTCGAAACCCGCCACACGCTCTGGGGCGGCGACACCGATCCGTGGGACTACAAGCGCCCTGACGTCCTCACCAGCTATCCGCTCGCCGCGATCACCTACTACGAATTCGGCAACGCCAAGGATGGCCCGGTCCGCATAGTCTGGCAGGATGGCGGCCTCGCCCCGCCGACCGTTGCCAACCTTCCGACCGACCGCATCATGGAAGAGGAGGGCGGCGTCCTCTACACTGGCGACAAGGGACAGCTGTTGCACGACACCTACGGCGCGAAGCCCACGCTGATCGGCGCAGAAGCCGTCGCACGCGGCGCGAAGATCCCAGTCTCCCTGCCGCGCATCATCGATGGCTCGAAAGGCCACGAGAACAACTGGATCCGCGCCATCCGCGGCGAGGAGAAGATCTCCAACCCGTTCGAAGTCTCAGGCCCGCTCACCGAAGCCATGATCCTCGGCGTCGTCGCCATGAACGCCGGCAAGCCGATCACCTACGATGGCGCGGCGGGCAAGATCACCAACCTGCCGGGCATGGATCACCTGCTCGACCGCGAATACCGAAAGGGCTGGGAGCTCTAGCGCCTACTCGTTCCGCGTCTCACGCCAGCCATCGCGCGGCCGCAGTCCTGTCGCGGTCGCAGCGCCCAGCTCATCGCACGCGTCCGGCTCCATGCTCGACAGCGCTGAGTGGATCTTCCATCCGCCCTCCAGCTTCACCATCTGGAACGCGTTGATCCCGCAATGCACCAGCGCGCCGTTGTTGCGCAGGACATAGGGCGTCCACACCTGCGCGAACGATCCGCGCACGAGGATATCCGGCGCCCAGTACATCTCGACGAACGGGTCATGATCCGGCGTCGGCTTCTGGAAGTCGCTCGCCGGCATCCGCCGCACAGGGCCGGGCACGCCATCGGGCGCGCGATAGATTGCCAGCCCGCCGTCAGGAAGTTGCACCGACGCCTGCAGCGTCCGGTCGCCATTCCCGACAGCGAGGAGAAACGTATCGATCAACTGCAGGATGGCGGCCTCCTCGGCCGGCGCGGGCGCGAAGCCTGGCGCGGGCGCGGAGGGCGGGGCTCCCGGAAGCGCCGTCGAACAGCCGGCAAGGGAGAGCAGGGCGGTCGCAGCCAGCAAGCGCTTCATGGATCAATCCCTCCAATGTGACCCCGGCGGACCCTAACACCCGGCGGCTCCGGTCGGCGAGGCTGGATTTCCATCCGGACTCGCCCCTATGGTCCCCCCTCGCTGGAGGGCCTCGATGCCGCAATCGCTTTCGAACATGATGACGCCCGTCCTGGCGCTGGTCGTCTGGACCATGGTGATCCTGGTCTGGCTCTATGTCCGCCGCATCCCGGCCATGCGGAAGGCGGGAATCGACCCGGCGAAGGTCAAGGGCTCGGAATCCTACGCCAACCTACCGCCGATGAACCCGAAGGCCGTCTGGATCGGGGACAACTACAACCACCTGCACGAACAGCCGGTGATCTTCTACGCCCTCTGCGTCTACACCCATCTGGTCGGCGTCTGGGACGGCTTGAATGTCGGCCTGGCGTGGGCATATGTGGCCATCCGGATCGTCCACAGCCTGATCCAGGTCACGACGAACTTTGTCCCGCTCCGTTTCGCCGTGTTCAATCTCGGCTCGCTTGTTCTTGCGATCATCGCCCTGCGCAACGTGCTGGGTCTTTTCGGGATCTGACGAGGCGAACAGCGAAGTACTGAGAGGCCAATAGGCTTCTGGACGGCGGGGCGACTATTCGCTACTCGCCACTCCCTATTCGGTTGGAACCCCAATGGCCGCCCTGCCTGAATCACGCCTGCGCCAGATGATCGACCGCTTCGAGCAGGTCGAGGCGCGCATGGGCGTCGCCACGGACGCCAAGGAAATCGTCCAGCTCTCGCGCGATCATGCCGAACTGAAACGCGTCGCGGAAAAGGCGCGTGACGTGCTGACCCTCCGCAACCAGCTGGCAGAGGCCGAGGCGCTAATCGAGGACGCCGGCGCCGACCGCGACTTCGTCAACATGGCGATCGAGGAGCGCGCCGAGATCAGGTCGAGACTGCCGGGCATCGAGCGCGAGATGCAGCTCATGCTGCTGCCCAAGGACCGCGACGATGACGGCTCGGCCATCATCGAGGTGCGTGCCGGCACGGGCGGCGACGAAGCCGCCCTGTTCGCGGGCGACCTCTGGAGGATGTACCAGCGCTACGCGTCCGGCCGCGGCTGGCAGGTCGAACTTGTCTCGGCGACCGATGGCGAGATGGGCGGCTACAAGGAAGTCGTCGCCCAGCTCAACGGCTCGGGCGTGTTCGGCCGCATGAAGTTCGAAAGCGGCGTGCATCGCGTCCAGCGCGTGCCGGCGACTGAAGCACAGGGCCGCATCCATACCTCGGCGGCCACCGTCGCGATCCTGCCCGTGCCGGAAGAAGTGAACATCGAAGTCCGTGACCAGGACATCCGCATCGACACCTATCGTTCGTCGGGAGCAGGCGGCCAGCACGTCAACAAGACCGACTCCGCCGTGCGCATCACGCACCTGCCGACCAACATCGTCGTGACGTCATCGGAAAAATCGCAGCACGAGAACCGCCGCAAGGCGATGGAGCAGCTGAAGATCCGCCTCTACGAAGCCGAGCGCACCGCCAAGGACAACGCGCGCTCAGAAGCGCGAAAGCTTCAGGTCGGCTCCGGCGACCGCTCGGAGCGCATCCGCACCTACAACTTCCCGCAGGGCCGCGTCACCGACCATCGCATCAACTTCACCGCCTACAATCTCGACCAGTTCGTCCAGGGCGATATCGAAGA
>CAIKXW010000364.1 GCA_903831485.1 uncultured Alphaproteobacteria bacterium
AGCGCGAAAGCTTCAGGTCGGCTCCGGCGACCGCTCGGAGCGCATCCGCACCTACAACTTCCCGCAGGGCCGCGTCACCGACCATCGCATCAACTTCACCGCCTACAATCTCGACCAGTTCGTCCAGGGCGATATCGAAGAATTGCTGGACGCACTCCACGCTGAGGATCAGGCGGAACGCCTGGCGCAGCTGGAGAATAGCTGAGCGGTCTCAGCCCCACGGCCCCGGCTTGCGATCGCCGTCCTGCGCCTTGTCCCACGGCCCCTTCGGACGATTGCGGCGCGGCGAGACCAGCTCCGGCTGGGTCGCCGCCGCCCGCCCCCCGAACTTCGAAGCCAGCGCCTCGACGCGATTCTGCGTGCTCGGATGGGTCGAGAACAGATTGTCCGCGCCGCGGCCGAGCAGGGGATTGATGATGAACATGTGCGCCGTCGCCGGATTGCGCTCGGCCTGCAGGTTCACGCGTCCGCCACGCGCATACGCGTCGATCTTCTGAAGCGCCGACGCCAGCGCACCCGGATCGCCCGAAATCTCGGCGCCGCCTGCATCCGCCTCATACTCGCGGCCACGGCTGATCGCCATCTGCACGAGCGCTGCCGCAATCGGCGCGAGGATCATGATCGCGATAACACCCAGAAACCCGCCGGTGCGTTCGCGGTCATTGCCGCCGAAGAAGAACGCAAAATTGGCCAGCGCCGAGATCGCGCCGGCGATCGTCGCCGTGACGGTCATGGTCAGCGTGTCGCGATTTCTGACGTGCGCCAGCTCATGCCCCATCACCGCCCGGATCTCGCGGCGGTCGAGCATCGACAACAGCCCGGTCGTGGCGGCGACGGCGGCATGCGATGGGTCGCGGCCGGTCGCGAAGGCGTTCGGCTGTTCGCTCTCGATGATGGTGATTTTCGGCATCGGCATGCCGGCGCGCTGGGCCATCTCGCGCACGTCGCTGGCGTACGCGCGAACGCGTGCGTCAGGATGGTTGGGCGGCACTTCCTGCGCCTTGTACATGGAGAGCACGATCTTGTCGGCATTCCAGTAGCTGATCAGGTTGCCGACCAGCGCGAACGCCAGCGCCATGGCCATGCCGGTGGGGCCGCCGATCATGTAGCCCACGCCGACGAACAGGGCCGTCATGGCGGCCAGGAGCATGAAGGTCTTGATTTGGTTCATGGACGATATCTGGCCCTTCCTGGCGCCGGCTCAAGATGCCCTGAAGCGGACCGAGCTGCGGAACTGGTAACGGATTCGCCAGCCGGGGGCCTGCGCCCTAGTTGTTGACGCATGCGGGAAGTCAGGGGAGTTACGTGAAGAATTCCCCGGAAAACGCGTCGAGTCTTGCCGTGGGCGGGCGCAGCGTCTCGGAGCGCCGTTTCGGCCTCAAACGCGCGACCGACGAAGCCCATGCGCGGCTCGAGGAAATCGTCCAGTCGGGCGAGATGCTCGCGACTGTCGAGGGGTACCGGCGCTACCTGGCCGCGACCCGGGCCATGCGCGACCGGTTCGAGCGCCTGCTGGACATCAAGGGCGCAGCGGGAATCTGGCCGGAATGGCCATCGCGCCGGATAGCCGAGTTGCCCGCGCACGACATGGCCGATCTGCACCTCGCGAGGCCCTGCAGATAAACTCGCAAACGGGCCCTAATCGCGCGGAACTCCTGGGCGTGCTGTACGTTCGGGAGGGTTCGCGCTCGACGCCGAAACCTGCCTCAAGGCCCTCGGCGCTGCCCAAGTGGTGATTGCCCCGACATCCGAGCACGCGCTGAAGCAGATCAACATGGTGCGGCCAGACCTCGCCGTTATCGACGTGAATCTTGGCGACCACACATCCGCCTCGGTGGCGGAACTGCTGCGCAAACTCGGCGTGCCATTCGTGTTCGCCACCGGCTATGGCTACACGGTGATGATCCCGGAATCCCTTCGCGGCGCGCCGATGGTGCGCAAGCCCTATGCGGACACCACGCTGGCGCAGGCGATCATGGCGCTGCTGCGCGCCAAGGCCAAACCAGGAGGGAGATAAGCTCGCGTCCTACTGGACGTTGATTGTGATCTTCTCGGACATGATCGGCGTGGGCTTGTGCAATTCGTGGTTCAGGTCGCCAAAGGCAAGCTGCAGCGTGTGCGGCCCGGGGCTCAGCTGCAGCACCACTTCCGTCTGTCCGCCACCGAAATGCATGTGCTGTTCGTCGTTCGGGATGGCGAACTGCTTCTCCTCTTCGCTGAGCTCGGTGTCGATGAGAAGGTGGTGATGCCCGGTGTTCGGCTTGTCTGTCAGCGCCGGCGCAACGCCAATGCCGCTGGCCCCGAACACGACCCGGAAAGACTGCGGCACGGTCATGCCGTCGCGCAGATTGACGAAGTAGACCATCGGACCTGCCGCGCCATGAATCTTCACCGCCTCGGCATCGCGCGCGGCCAAAGCTTCGGCGACGGCGGCATCCGTCGCTGCCTGCGCTGCAGCTGGATCAGGCGCAGCGTTGGGCGCGGCCGGCTCGGAGCAAGCGGCGAGCGCTATTGCGAAGGCTGTGGCGGCGAAGATGCTGGCAAGTCGCATGGCAGGGTCCCTCTGTCGCCCGCTGCATAGCATGCGCAGACGCACAGGCGAGAGGGGCGCCAGGCTGAATCCCGCTCAAGCCGGATAGAAGATCCGTGAGCTGCTGACGGCGCCATCATCTGGCCGAACTTCGCGGCCCCGGGCGCGCGTGTTAGACAGCCAGGATGCGATCCATGCTGCTTGCCATCGCCAGCCTCTGCTTTGCCGGTCAGCCGGCGCTGGCGCAGGACGGCGCCGCGCCGTCCACGTCGTTCGGTCGGCCCAGCCTGGAAGGCGTTTGGTCG
>CAIKXW010000365.1 GCA_903831485.1 uncultured Alphaproteobacteria bacterium
GTGCTCCACGACGAACGACCCCTGCGGCTGCTACCAGCGGATCGAGAAGGGCGTCGCCCAACCGACGCTCTGCGCAGACTGAGGGGAGAGCAGGCCATGAGTTTCTCGCTCGCCTGGTTCGCAGCACAGGGCATCGACCGCGATGACTTCCTCGAACGCCTCGGCTTCACCGACACCGGCGAGGTCGACGAGTATTTCGAGCAGGACCATTCCGGCGGCGAGCTTCCCGGCGGCTGGTACATTGTGTTGACCAGCGACCTCGGTCTGCTCGCACCCGACAAGCTGGCGCAATGGTCGGCCGGCGGCCGCCTCGTTGCGGCGGTGGTCCACGAGGGCGCGATGAACTCCCTCGCCACCGAATGGAAGGATGGCCGCCAGCTCTGGTCCGTATCGCACGACGGCAGCGACGGCGGCGATCAGCTTGCCGTCGAAGGCCAGCTGCCCGACGTGTTTGAGGAGCTGAGGCACGAAGCCGAGGCCGCACAGGCCGAGTCCGACAAGGAAGGCGGCGGCGTCGATTTCGTATTCGACATCCCGCTCGACCTCGCCGCCGAACTCACCGGCTTCCGCCACGACGAAATGGGCTTCGACGACGACATCCCGCCCTTCACCGCGCTGGAGCGGACGCACCTGACATGACACGGGAAGCGCAGCGCCGATGAACGACACGGACCCCCGCTTCCAGGCTGCGCGGCTGGTGCTCCAGTTGCGGCAGGCGGGCGTCACCGATCACAACGTGACCGAAGCGCTGGAAACGACGCCGCGCGACCAGTTCACCCCGCGCCCCTTCGAGGCCGATGCGTGGGAGAACGTCGAACTCCCCATCGACTGCGGACAGAGCATGACGCGGCCCGTGACCGTCGGCGTTATGGTGCAGGCGCTGGGCGCCCAGAAGGAGCACACCGTCCTCGAGATCGGCTGCGGCACCGGCTATGTCGCCGCCGTGCTCAGCCGCCTCGCGCGCCGCGTCTACAGCATGGACCGCTATCGCACGCTGGTGGACAAGGCCCGCGTCCTGCTCGAACGCCTGCACCTGGCGGCGCAGATCGAGGTTCGCCACGGCGATGGTCTCGCCGGCTGGCCCGAGGCCGCGCCGTTCGACCGGATCCTGGTCATGGGGGCCGTCGCCGAACTGCCGCCGGAACTCGGCCGCCAGCTGGCGCCCGGCGGCGTCGTCGTCATGCCGGTCGAACGCGCCGGTCGCGTGGTCGTCGTGCGCCTGGTGAAACAGCCCGACGGCGCATTTGCGGAAACCGTCGTGGCGCCTGCCAGTTTCGCACCGCTAGAGCCCGGAATTGCAAGGGAACTCTGACCGCAGCGCGCTTCAGCTTCCGGTAAGCATGATCGGTGCAGTCTGGGCCGGATTTTCCGGAGGACCGATGGCGATCCCGTTCGCCCTGCGCGCCTGTCTGCTTGCCTCCGCCGCCGCGGGGATGACGGCGTGCGCGACGAATCCGCCCCTGCAGGCCGCCGCCATCGACTATCGCGGCGACGATCCGGCCCGGCCCGTCGCCCGCGAGACCCCGCGCCCGACCGTGCTCGCCGACATGTCGCGCCCGCCCCCGGTGGCCGCCTCGTCCGCGCCCTCAAGTGTCGCCACGCGACCCGCTCCCGGCACACCCACCAACCTCGAACCCTACCAGCGCGTCGCCGATCTCGGCGCCTCACCCGGCACATCTGCTGTCGCCGAGGCGCGCAGCCTTGCGCCCGAAGCCGGCAGGCGGCCCGGCGGCCCGCGAAAGCTTCCCGGCGACAATCCCTCCGCCCGCGCCGTGGAAGTTCAACCGTCGGACACCCTCTACGACATCTCGCGCCGCTACTCGGTCAACATGCGCGCGCTGATCGAGACCAACGCGCTTGAGCCGCCCTACGCGCTCGATGTCGGCGGCACGATCTTCCTGCCGCCGCCCAACATCCATCTCGTGGAAGCCGGCGAGACGCTCTATGCCGTCTCCCGCCGCTACAATGTCGATACCCGCTCGCTCGCCCTCCTGAACGACATCGCGCGCCCCTTCACCGTGTGGCCGGGCGACGAACTCCTGCTGCCCCCGCTCGCCCGTGACCAGGCGCGCGAGCCCGCGAGGCCCATCACCGCCGCACCCGCACCCGTGACGGTCGCTGCAGCCAAACCGCCCCGGCAGCAAGCTTTCGCCCCGCCGCCAGCCAGGTCACCCGCCCCTAGCCCGCCGGTCGCGAAATCCCCGGCCATGCCTCTTCCGTCCGCGGATGGGCCCATCGCGCTGGCCGGCACGGCCGCCACGACCGCGGCGGTCACGCCCAAACCGCTTTCGAAAGCTCCAGCGGCTGTCGCCTCGCCGCCCCCACCGCCCCCGCCTCCCGTGCAGCAGGCGAAATCCACACCCTCGACCGCCTCTGGCGAGTTCATCTGGCCGGTCTCGGGCAGGGTGCTGAAGGGCTACGGCCCCGGCTCCGACGGCAGTCGCAATGACGGGATCAACATCGCCGCGAACAAGGGCGCCGACCTGCGCGCCTCCGCCGGCGGGGAAGTGGTCTATGCGGGCAATGAACTGGCCGGGTTCGGCAACCTGATCCTGATCCGCCACCCGGGCGGCTGGGTCACAGCCTATGCCCATTGCGACACCATGGCTGTGAATGAAGGCGACCTTGTCCGGCAGGGCCAGGTCATCGGCACGGCGGGATCCACGGGCAATGCGGGCGCGCCGCAGGTGCATTTCGAGCTGCGCAAGGGCAAGGAGCCGGTCGATCCGACCCGCCACCTGCCGCCGCTCCAAGGCTAGCCTGCAACAGGGCCTGCCAGAATAGCGCACATTGCCAAGGGGGCGCCTCCGGATATAGTCCGCCCGATTCAGCCTCCCCATATCCGAGGGAGAGCACAGAGATTACCACGGAGACCCGATGCTGCCGATCCCGATGTTCTTCCAGCAAGCCGCTCCGGCCGCCGCCGCCCCCGGGGGCGGCGACATGCTCATGAGCCTCATGCTGCCGATCGGCATGATCGTGATCTTCTACTTCCTGCTGATCCGTCCGCAAAACCAGCGCATGAAGAAGCACCGCGCCATGATCGCGGCGGTGAAGAAGGGCGATACCGTCATCACCCAGGGCGGCATCATCGGCCGCATCTTCAAGCTGGGCGACGACGAAGTCACCATCGACACGGGCGAGGGCGGCAAGCTCCGCATCGTGCGCAGCATGATCGTCGACGTGAAGAACAAGCCCGACCAGGCCCCGGCCAACGACGTCAAGGAAGGCTGATCCTTCCATGTTGCTGCGCTTTCCGCCCTGGAAGGTAGCTCTCGTCCTCGCGACGTTGCTGCTGGGCCTTCTGCTGACCGTGCCGAACGTGCTGACCGAGAAGCAGCGCGAGGACTATTTCAGCTGGTGGCCCACCCAACCTCTGAAGCTGGGCCTCGACCTCAAGGGCGGCGCGTCGATCACGCTGGAAATCCCCGAGGATGACCTGCGCACGAACGAGCTGCGCGAGGTCAACCGGATGGTCGGTGAGAAGCTGCGCGAGACGCCGCTTATCCCGGTCCGCGAGCGCACCCCGCAGGGCGATTCCGTCATTGTCCGCGTCTCCAACGCGGCCGATACGCAGCGCGCGCTTGAGCGCCTCAGGACCTTGGGCGGCGCTGACGTCTACACCATCAACCAGCGCGCGGACGGCGCGATCGAGGTGAAATTCACCGAAGCCCGGTTCGACCAGCTGATGGAACAAGCTGTGCAGGCCTCCCGGCAGGCGATCCAGCGGCGCGCAGACGGCTCGGGACTGGTCGAGCCGAATATCGTCCAGCAGGGGGAAAACCGCGTTCTTATCGAGGTTCCGGGCCTTACCCCGGAACGCGTCAACGAGCTCGTTGACCTGCTGACGCAAGCGGGCGTCCTGACCTTCAACATGGTCGATACGCAGGCGGACCCGGGCCAGTACCAGATCGGCGTGCCGCGCAACAACCGCGTCGCCTTGCCGGACGAAAGTCTCGGCGGCGCGCCGCAAGTGATCATGCTCGACCCGATCATCTCGGGTAACGACCTGTCGGGCGCGCAACAGAGCTACGACCAGTACAACGCGCCAAACATCTCGTTCCAGCTGCATGGCCCAGGCGCCCAGAAATTCGGGCGTGCGACCGCGGCGAATGTCGGCAGACCGTTCGCGATCGTGCTCGACAACAAGATCATCTCGGCGCCGACGATCAACTCCCCCATCATGTCCGGCTCGGGCCAGATTACCGGGTCGTTCA
>CAIKXW010000366.1 GCA_903831485.1 uncultured Alphaproteobacteria bacterium
CGGCGGCGTTGGCCAGCTCGGCTCGTCGGCCAACACGACCTTCAACGAAGTCTCTGCCGCGATGTAATCGCGGGCCAGCGAAATCGCTGGTCTCGAAATGGAAGCCGCGGACCCTTGGTCCGCGGCTTCTTTTGTTTCCGAATACTTCGAAATATTTGCGAATGTTTGGTTTGGTCAAGAATTCCTTCAGCGAAATCTGTCAGGTTGTTTGAATAAGAAGACTGATGGGTGGTGGCTGCTCAATGATCACGTCCTTGCTTTGCCTGGCGTTCCCACTGCTGCTGATCTACGCCGCCTGGCATGACGTCTCGACGATGACGATCCCGAACTGGGTGTCGATCGTGCTGGCCGTTACGTTCATTCCCGCGGCGCTGACCGCCGGACTGAGCCTCGAGGAAATCGGCTGGCATCTTCTGTTCGGCGCGGGCGTGCTGATTGCCTGTGCCGTGCTTTTCTATCTCAACGTGTTCGGCGGCGGGGATGCGAAGGTCATCGCGGCGGCGTCGCTCTGGACCGGACTCGCCGGAAGCGCGCCGTTCGTGATGGGCATGGCGATCGCCGGCGGCCTGCTCGCGGGACTTCTGATCATGCTGCGCCGGATGAAGATCCAGACGACGAAGGCCTGGCTTGCGCGCCTCCTGTCGCCGGAAGAGGGCGCGCCGTATGCGGTGGCGATCGCGGCAGGCGCGCTTCTTGCGGCTCCAGCCTCGCCTGTTCTCGCCGCGGGACTTGCCTCCTTCGCAGTTTGAGGACGCGCGTGTCCCAGTTTAACGATTTACCTCCTCGAAACCATGAAAGCCAAGCAGGCGTCGCGAAAGGTTAACGCCGGGCGCATTTCGTTAATGAACCACGGCCGCGCGTCTTAACCCTCCCTTATAGCCCTCATGAAAGTGTCGAGGCTCGAATAGGCCCATTTCAGGCCTGTTGGGGACTTGGCGGAGGGTCTTCATGTCGCCCGTGCGACTTGTAATTCTACTGATTGCGGCGGCCGCGGCCATTGGCGCCGTGTTTCTCGTTCGCTCGATGCAGGCGCCCGCGCCGGCCGTTGCAGCCGCCGATGTCGCGGCGCCCGCGCCTGTGCCCGTCGAGATTCCGCTCAAGCAGATCCTCGTGGCCAACAACACGATTCCTGCGGGCAAGTTTGTGTCGCTCGACGACCTGAAATGGCAGGGCTGGCCCGCCGACGCGCAGATGGACTCTTTCATCGACAGGGAAAAAGAGGCTGAGGCGCTCGAGAAGATGGTCGGCGCCGTGGCGCGCTTCGACATCGTTGCGGGCGAGCCTGTCACCAAGACCAAGCTGCAGCATCCGGGCACGGCCGGCTTCATGTCGGTGATGCTGACGCAGGGCATGCGCGCCGTTTCGATCGAGATCGAGACAGAAACGGCGGCCGGCGGCTTCATCCAGCCCAACGACCGCGTCGATGTGATCCTGACGCGCGAAGTCGAGACCGCCAACGCCCAGGCCAATCCGTTGGCCGGCATCCGCTCCGACCTTATCCTCCAGAATGTCCGTGTACTGGCGATCGACCAGGTTTATGGCACGCCGCCGATGGAGAACAGCGAGGGCGAAGCACGCACCGGGCAGGGCGCCGTCATCGTTGGCTCGCGCGCGACGCTGGAGCTCTCCGAACGGGATGCAACGCTGGTGAACACGGCGCGCAAGGCGGGCGACATCTCGCTGACGCTTCGCTCCATCGCCGACCTGTCGGCGCCACAGGGCGCAACAGTCACGGGCCGGGCTTATCGCGACGGCGTCTCTCAGGATGCCGAGGGCGTGCGCGTCTATCGCTACGGCACTGAAACCGTGTCTTCGGCGACCGCAGGTTGAGGTACCCCATGTCAGCCAACCGCAACTTCGTCCTTACAAGCCTGGCGGTCGTACTGGCCATGACAGGCACGTCGTTCGCCCAGCCTGCCGGCGAGCTGGCCGGCCGGCAGGGCCAGACCTCCCAGCAACCGGCGCAACGCATGACGCTTCCGGAAGCGACGGCGGCGGATTCGACCGAGACGCTGACGCTGACCGTCAACAAGAGCTACATGATCGAGTTCGACGTCGACATCGACGACGTGATCATCGCCAACGAGAAGATCGCCAACATCGTCGCGCGTGACCGCCGCCGCGTCGCGGTGCAGGGCGTATCGCCGGGCGAGAGCAACATCGTGTTCCTCGACCGCTCCGGTCGGCGCATCAAGACGCTGGAAATCTCGGTGACGGACGGCGTTGCGGGCATGGACCAGCTGCGCGGCCTGATCCGGCGCCATGTGCCGGGCTCGAAGGTGCAGGTTGAATCGGTCAACGGGCGCGTGATCCTTGCCGGATCGGTGCCGAACCTCGCAGGCGCGGATCGCGTGGTGCAGCTTGCGCGCGCCTACGCCAAGGACGACGCCAGCGTGCTCAACATGATGGCGATCGACGGCAAGGACCAGGTGACGCTGAAAGTGCGCGTCGTCGAGATGCAGCGGTCGGTCATCAAGCAGATGGGCATCAACCTGACGGGTTCGATCGGTTTCGGCCAGATTACCGGGTCGGCCTTTGACAATACGGTGGCCATCGGCGCCTCCAACGCCTTCCCGATCGCGGGCACGGCGCTGGGCGGCCTGGTTGCAAACCTTGGCTTCAAGAACTCCGTCAACGGCGTGGCGCAGAGTACGGTCGGGGCGAAGGTGAATGCGCTTGAGCGCGTGGGCCTCGTGCGCACGCTGGCCGAGCCGAACCTTGCAGCTATCTCGGGCGAGGCGGGCAAGTTCCTTGTCGGCGGCGAGTTCCCGGTGCCCGTGGCGCAGGACGACGGCAAGATCTCGATCGAGTTCAAGCCTTACGGCGTGGGCCTTGGATACACCCCAGTTGTGATGTCGGAAGGCCGCATCTCGCTGCAGCTGTCGGTCGAGGTGTCGGAAATCTCTACGCAGGGCGGCTTCCAGTCGTCGTCTGGCGTGCAGATCGATCCGGACACGGGACAGACGCTGGCGGCGCAGACGATCACCATTCCGGCGCTGAAAGTGCGGCGCGCGGAGACGACGGTGGAAATCCCCTCCGGCGGCAGC
>CAIKXW010000367.1 GCA_903831485.1 uncultured Alphaproteobacteria bacterium
CGAGGGCCTCGAACCCGTCCGCAAACGCCCCGGCATGTATATCGGCGGCACGGACGAGCGCGCCTATCACCACCTCTTCGCCGAAGTCCTCGACAACGCCATCGACGAAGCCGTCGCCGGCCACGCCAGCCGCATCGACGTCACGCTCAGCGCCGACGGATACCTCTCCGTGCGCGACGACGGCCGCGGCATCCCGATCGGCATCCACCCGAAATTCAAGAACAAGACCGCCCTCGAAGTGATCATGACGATGCTGCACTCGGGCGGCAAATTCTCGAACAAGGCCTATGAGACAGCCGGCGGCCTGCACGGCGTCGGCATCTCCGTCGTCAACGCGCTCTCCGACGTCGTCGAGGTGGAAATCGCCATCGACAGAAAACTCCACCGGCAGACCTACTCACGCGGGCACCCCACCTCGAAACTGAAAGAGGTCGGCGCCGCCCCGAACCGCCGCGGCACGCAGATCAAATTCCATCCCGACCCGCAGATCTTCGGCGACAAGCTCCACTTTCGCCCCTCGCGCCTGTTCGCGATGGCGCGCTCGAAAGCCTACCTCTCGCGCGCCGCCGAAATCCGCTGGAGCTGCGACCCAACACTGATCAAGGACGGCGACACCACGCCGGCCGAAGCAGTTCTCTCCTATCCCAACGGCCTCGCCGACATGATGAAGGAGCTGACGACCGAGGCGAAGACAGTCCTGCCCGAAGCCTTCACCGGCCGGGTCGAAGTCAACGGCGGCGGCGCCGTCGAATGGGCCGTCGTGTGGTCCGTCAACGGCTTCGGCGAGGCCGATGGCTTCTCGCGCACCTACTGCAACACCATCCCCACGCCTGAAGGCGGCACGCACGAAGCCGGCATGCGCTCTGCGCTCACCAAGGGCCTGCGCGCCTATGGCGAGATGGTCGGCAACAAGAAGACCGGCCTCGTCACCGCAGACGACATGCTCGGCACAGCTGGCGCGCTCCTCTCCGTCTTCATCCGCAATCCGGAGTTCGTCGGCCAGACGAAAGAGAAGCTCTCAACGCAAGACGCCTTCCGCATCACCGAAAACGCGATGCGCGACCGCTTTGACCACTGGCTCACCGCGTCCACCGCCAACGCCAATCGCCTGCTCGAATGGGCGATCGGCCAGGCCGAAGACCGCATGCGCAAGCGGAAGGACAAGGAAGTCGCCCGCCAGTCCGCCACGCGCAAGCTCCGCCTGCCCGGCAAACTCGCCGACTGCTCGGACGGTTCAGCCCAAGGCACCGAACTTTTCATTGTCGAAGGCGACTCGGCTGGTGGGTCCGCGAAGCAGGCGCGCGACCGCGCCACACAGGCCGTGCTCCCGCTGCGCGGTAAGATCCTCAACGTCGCCAGCGCCGGCGACGAGAAGCTCTCGGGCAACAAGGAATTATCCGACCTCGCCACCGCCCTCGGCACCGGCCTCGCCCACCGCTTCCGCGTCGAGGATCTTCGCTACGAACGCATCATCATCATGACCGACGCCGACGTCGACGGCGCCCACATCGCGTCGCTGCTGATCACGTTCTTCTTCCGCCAGACCCCCGGCCTCATCGAAAGCGGCCGCCTCTTCCTCGCCATGCCGCCGCTCTATCGCATCAGCCATGGCAGCAAGTCGGCCTACGCCCGCGACGACGCCCACAAGGACGAACTCCTCGCGACAGAGTTCAAGGGCAAGAAGCCCGACATCGGCCGCTTCAAGGGCCTCGGCGAGATGATGCCGGCGCAGCTGAAAGAGACGACGATGAACCACAAGACGCGCACCCTCGCGCGCGTCGCCCTGCCCAAGTCGATCAAGTCGGTCGAAGACCTCGTCGAAACCCTGATGGGCAAGAAGCCGGAACTCCGCTTCAAGTTTATCCAGGACAACGCGAAGTTCATCGACGAGCTGGATGTGTAGATCGCTTGACCGAAGAGGGCCCATCTGGCGCGTTATCGACAACACGGCCGAGAGTGCGGCGCTCGCCAGGCTGGATGAAGTGAAGCCTGCCACTGCGTAAGGAGTTGGCGCCAGCGCGCTCCTGTGCACATGAAGGGCGCCATGAGCGACACCGAACAGCGTGACGATACGGCGACCGATGGCGTGGGCGACTGGGCCGGCAACCCTTACGCCTCCCGCATGGTCGAATACACGCCCTACGCGGTGGCGCTGGGAATGAAGTTCATGTCCTCGTCGGCCGGCCGCGGCGAAATACTCCTGCCCTGGCGCGAGGACCTGGTCGGACAGGACGGCACCGACATACTTGCCCCCGGCGTGCTGACGGCCCTGATCGACCACACTTGCGGCCTCGCCATCATGGCCGGGCTCGGCTTCGAGGCGGCGCCGGCAACGCTCGACCTGCGCATC
The DNA here is from genome assembly GCA_903831485.1 of uncultured Alphaproteobacteria bacterium. The sequence goes on from CAIKXW010000367.1 coordinate 2,351, forward strand.
GACCACATGCGCCCCGCCGCCCCGCGCGCGTCTGTCACTTGCTCGGCGCATGTGTACCGCGCGACACGCACCATCGCCTTCCTGCGCGCAGAAGCGTGGGATGTATCGCCTGATGATCCCGTTGCCGCCGCACAGGCCGCCTTCACACTCAATCGCCGGAGCGTGAAATGACTGCCGCGATTGACCTCGACGACATCCTTAACAGCTCGCCCTTCGCCCGATTCCTCGCGATTGCAGCGCAAGCTGACGAACGCGGCGTCCTCGCGACGATGCCGGTGCGCGACCAGCTCGTCGGCAATGTGATGCTCCCCGCCCTGCATGGCGGGTGCGTCGCGTCCTTCCTCGAAATCGCCTGCCTCCTGCAAGTGGCGCATGAAGTCGGCACCACCGCGCCTGCCCGCGCGATCAATATCAGCGTGGAATATCTCCGGCCCGCGCGCCGCGAGACGACCTACGCACGCGCAAAGATTCGTCGTCTCGGAAAGCGCGTCGCCGTAGTCCACGCCGAGGCATGGCAGCAGGACGAGAGCAAGCCGGTCTGCCTCCTGCAAAGCCATCTGAGATTGCCGGCCGGACTGACCGCGGAGTAGCGGCATTCGAATTGCGCACTTGAAATCGACGGGCCCCGCTACAACCTGCTCGGGGCGCTGGCGCCAACTTGGCCGGTCTTTGGCTGGTTCGTCTCAATCAGCTTTCTTCCACAGCCGTGGCCGCCACACACCAACAACCACATTGACCAGCGACAGCACCATGATAGCGGTCAGCGCGCCCCACTCATTGGCGATCGCATCCGCCAGCGCCTTCTGCTGGGCCTCGCCTGCGGCGATCTTGGCGGAAATGCTCGCAGCCGAACTTGCCTTGGAGCCGATGATGCCGAGCGTGGCCTCGAACGTGCTGAGACCGAGCAGCGCCTTGAGCCATGCCCATCGCGTCTCCCGGAAAGGCGGATGGACTACCATCGACAGCAGGCCCGACATCAGCGCAATCGCCAGCGAGGGAAGCAGCAGGTAGTTGCACAGCGCCGCTATGGACGCTCGCGCGTTCGAATAGGCCGCTGCCGTGTCCTGGGGCGCCGCAACGAGAATAATGATATACCCCATCAACGCGCCGATCAGTCCACACGAGGCAAGCGTGTGGAGGATTTTCGTCGCTTTGCGCATGAAATTGGAAGGCGTGGCGGCCTCCTATGCCTTGCTGGCCGAAGCACTCGGTCGCGACGCCATACGGTCGAACCAGGCAGCGACGTTCGTGTTGTCCCGATTGATCGGCTGGCCGACCGTCGCGCCGAAGTCGAGCGCGCAGAACAGCAGTATGTCGGCCAGCGTGCAGCTGTCGCTCGCGATGAAGTCACGCCCGCCGATCAACCCGTCGAGCCAGGTGATTTTCTCCTGCGCGATCAGCTTGAGGTCCGCCGCGGCCTGCGGCAGAAGCCGCATCCGGTCCTTGAACAGCCCGTAGCCTTCCGCCGCGCGGAAGCCGGTCAGCATCGGCTCGACGATGTAGAGATCAACGCGGCGCGTCCACATGCGGGTCATCGCCCGCTCCTCGGCATTGGTGCCGATCAGCGGCGGGCTTGGATGCTTTTCCTCAAGGTATTCGCAGATCGCCGTTATCTCTGCGAGATACCGGCCATCATCGAGCTCAAGCGTCGGCATCTGCGCGCCCGGATTACGCGCGACATGGGCGGGCTGGCGGTTTTCCCCGGCCATCAGGTCGACCGTCATCCGCGGCATATCGATGCCTTTCTCCGCCATGAACATTTTCACGACGCGCGGATTGGGACCAATCGAGTCGTAGAGTTTCATGACATACTCCGCGCCAGCAGCATTGCTGCCAGAGTTTCAGCACATCATTCGGCGGGTTGCACCACTGTCGTTGCGGCAGGCCGCTTCATCCCGAACCCCGCTGCGCGCCACTGCGCCATCAGCTCGGCCTGCCTGCGCTTGTCTACAAACAGGAAGTTGGCCGGCAAGCCGACGCGAAGACTGGCATCGCACGGCGGTGATCCGGGGATGGGCGTCCTGTTGAGGTGCTTGCCCAAAGCCTTGACCACCATGCGGTCTATCGCGCTGAGAGCATACTTCGGTCCCAGGCCAAGCTTCTCACGGACGACCGGCGGCAACAGCGACACCGACGCCCGCCCTAGGGCGCGGCTCAGATACTTCGGCGTGTCCGGCGCGGCCTGTCCCGACTGGATGATCGCGAGAAATTCCTCGTTGATCGGATGCGGCTCGAAGCGATGCGCCAGCCGGTTCATCATCTCGAAGAACTCCGCGGTCGACATCGGCGAATGCTGCACGCCATACAGCTTCGCGCCCGGGGCCGCCTCGGCGTAGTAGAGTGACTTGTCGGCTTCAGACACGCGTTCGACAAACGTGTCGTAGGCCGTGAGGAACCCATAGGCCGCTGTTGCGCTGACCCAGTCGAGCAGATCGACGTCGAGCGCGCGATAAGCCTCACCCTTCGGCGTCGTCCCGCTCACGCGCGAATGCATGTTGGTGACGCCCTGGATCACGCGCTCGGCCGCGCGCTTCGGACCATAGACGCCAACCATCGCCGCAACGCCGGTGCGCTTGGATCGGCCGATCGGGTCCTGCTTGTAGATCGAGTGATCCCACACGCCCGAGCGTATGCGCGCATCCGCAAACTCGAGCAGCACCGCCGCCACACCGCCGACGGCCATGGCGACCGGATTCTTGTAGACCTTCCAGTGCATTGAGTCTGGATCAAGACCCGATGGCTCACCCGGCGGATTCCTGAAGTCGACCTTCCAGCCAAGATACGTTTCGGGTTGCTTCATGGCCTCACCCTGGGGCGCCCAAAGCCCCTTGCTTGCGACTAATCCTTGCACGCGACCGGTCCCACAGTTTGACACGCACGAAAGGCTGCGGCGAGCCTCAAACGTGACGAGCCCGAGTATTGTTTTCGACAAGTTGCGTGGGCTTCGGATTGTTTGTTGCGAAACCCATCCCGGGCCAGCTCTCGCCTTTCGCGTGTGTGCGGTTTGACGCGCAACGCGAGGCTGTGCAGACATTGCCCTAGCGAAATCAGCGGGGCGCGGAATGCATCTCTGGAAGTTACTGCCACTTGTCGCGCTTGCCGCCACGGCCTGCGCCACCACGACAGCTCCAACCGAAGCGCCTGAAGCCGCGGCGGCATCGAGCCAACCGGTCAAGCCGCTGGCGACGCGAGTGGCCTACCCGAAGGACCCCTATCCATCCACCTACAAGCCGCTGCCCGCTGAAGACGTCTTCATCCGCAACGCCACCGTGTTCGACGGCCTCGGCGGCATGATCGAGCGCGGCGCGGTTCTGATTCAGGGCGGCAAGATTTCCGCCATTGGTTCCGAAGCTGCGATGACCCTGCCCGCCGGCGTCAAGACGATCGACGCTGCGGGCAAGTGGGTAACCCCTGGCATCATCGACATCCATTCCCACCTCGGCGCTTATCCCTCTCCCGGCATCGAGGCGCATCAGGACGGCAATGAAGCGTCCGGACCCGTAACGGCGGAAGTCTGGGTCGAGCATTCGATCTGGCCGCATGATCCCGGTTTCACCCGCGCCATGGCGGGTGGCGTCACGGCGATGCAGGTCCTGCCCGGCTCTGCCAACCTGTTCGGCGGCCGCGGCGTGATCATCAAGAACGTGCCCGGACGGACGGCGCAGGACATGAAGTTCCCGGGCGCGCCCTACACGCTCAAGATGGCGTGCGGCGAAAACCCGAAGCGCGTCTACGGCTATGGCAGCGGCCGTTTCCCTGGCGGGACGCCCTTCACGCGGATGGGCAATGTCGCCGGCTATCGCGATGCGTGGCAGAGGGCGACCGAGTACAAGCGCAAGTGGGACAAGTACGACGCCGACTTCGACGCGTGGGAGAGAAGGGCCAAGTCGCCAGCGCCTGCTGACGGCGAAAAGAAGGAAGACCCGAAGGACCCGCCGGGCGCGCCGGATCGCAACCTCGAACTCGACACGCTGATGGGCGTGCTCGACGGCGAGATCCTCGTCCAGCATCACTGCTACCGCGCCGACGAAATGGCTCAGGTGATCGATCTGTCGAAGGAATTCGGCTACAAGGTTTCGGCCTTCCACCACGGCGTCGAAGCCTACAAGATTGCCGACATGCTCGGCGCCAACGGCATCTGCGGCGCGCTGTGGGCCGACTGGTGGGGCTTCAAGGCGGAAGCCTATGACGGCATCCGCGAAAACATCCCGCTTGTTCACAAGGCCCAGAATGGCTGCGCTATCGTCCACTCCGACGACGCCTACGGCATCCAGCGACTGAACCAGGAAGCGGCGAAGGCGCTCGCCGACGGGAACAAGGCGGGCCTGAAAATCTCGAAGCCCGAAGCCTGGACGTGGCTGTCGCGCAACCCGGCCAAGGCGCTTGGCATCCTCGACAAGACCGGCACGCTCGAGCCTGGCAAGAACGCAGATGTCGTTATCTGGAGCGGCGACCCGTTCAGCAGCTACACCCGCGCAGATCTCGTGTTCGTGGACGGCGCCGTGACGTGGGACCGTGCCAACGTCGACAGCCAGCCGGTGGTCGATTTTGAGCTCGGCCAACCCGGCGAAGGAGACGTGAAATGATCCGCAAGCTCCTCCTCGCCGCGACTCTGCTCGCCTCCGCGCCAGCCGCATTCGCCCAGCAGGTCGCCATCACCGGCGCCCGCGTTGTGACCAACACGACGCAAGGCGTCATCGAGAACGGCACGGTCGTCATCAACAATGGCCGCATCGTCTCCGTTGGAACGGGCGCGGCCCCCTCGGGCGCGACCGTCATCGATGCGAAAGGCAAATGGGTGACGCCCGGCCTGTTCGCGGCCTTCTCCCGTGTCGGCCTCGCCGAGATCCCATCGGAAGACCCGGCCAACGATATCTCTGCCGGGAACAGCAAGTTTCAGGCATCGCTCCACGCCGCCGACTCGTTCAACCCGGACGACACGGCCATCGACGTCAGCCGCATCGAGGGCTTCACCCGCGCCGCCATCGTTGGCTCGCCCGGCGAGGGCCTGTTCGGCGGCTACGCTGCGATCGTCGACTTCACCGGCTCCTTCAACAGCATCGACACCCGCGAAGCTTTCATGCTGGCCGAACTGGGCGAAGGCGGCGCCTCGGCAGCAGGCGGCTCGCGTGCAGCCGCGTGGCACTGGCTCCTCACGGCCATCGACGACGCCAAGGCATATCCACGCGGCTTCGAGGATGATGGCGAGGGCGACCTGCTGATCCGCAAGGAAGCCATGGCGCTCAAGCCGGTTGTCGAAGGCCGCGTGCCGCTGATGGTCGAGGTGCATCGCGCCGCCGACATCCTGCAGCTCCTCACGCTTCGCCAGCGCGAACCCCGGATCAAGCTGATCATCCTCGGCGCCACCGAAGGCTGGCGCGTCGCGGGCCAGATCGCGTCAGCGAACGTGCCCGTGATCGTCAACCCGCTGGCCAACCTGCCGGACCGTTTCGAAATCCTGGCCGCCACCCTAGAGAATGCCGGGCGCTTGTCGGCGGCGGGCGTGACGGTCGCAATCGCCGATCCCGGCCAGGCGAGCCACAACACCCGCCTGATCCAGCAGCTTGCTGGCAATGCCGTGGCCAACGGCATGCCCTGGGAGGCTGCCTTCAAGGCGATCACCAGCGTTCCCGCGACCATGTACGGCCGCGCCGACCTCGGCGTGCTCCGGACGGGCGCGACGGCCGACGTCGTGATCTGGGACGGCGACCCGCTGGAACTGATGTCCAGTCCTGACGCGGTCTATATCGACGGCGTCGCGACCCCCATGGAATCCCGCCAGACCAAGCTGCGCGACCGTTACATGCAGGTGAACGAGGCCAAGCCGCAGGCTTACGAGCGGCAGTAGCCAACCGCGCCGCTTATCAATCCTTCACGGAATCGTGGCATAGGGCGTTCAACAGGCTGCGGGATTGACTTGGGAACCGGGGGGCCTATTGCTCCCGCAGTCCCCGAAAAGCGTGCATTTCGCTCGTGGCCCGGCCTTTCGAGCCCCAGAAGACCAACCTGATGACGTTTGACGAGCTCGGTCTCGACCCCCGTATCCTGGCAGCCGTGACCGGCGCTGGATACACGACCCCCACCCCGATCCAGGAGCAGGGGATCCCCGCCGTCCTGGGCGGACGCGACATTACGGGCATCGCCCAGACCGGCACCGGCAAGACCGCCGCCTTCGTGCTCCCCATGATCCACAAGCTGGGCCAGGGCCGCGCCAAGGCCCGCATGCCCCGCTCGCTGATCCTTGAACCGACACGCGAACTCGCCGCCCAGGTGGCCGAGCAGTTCGAGAAATACGGCGCGGGTTACAAGCTGAACATGGCTCTGCTGATCGGCGGCGTCTCGTTCGGCGACCAGGAGAAGAAACTCTCCGCCGGCGTTGACGTGCTGATCGCCACGCCCGGCCGCCTGATGGACCATTTCGAGCGCGGCGGCCTGCTGATGACCGGCGTGCAGATGCTGGTAATTGACGAAGCGGACCGGATGCTCGACATGGGGTTCATCCCGGACATCGAGAAAATCTGCACGCTGCTGCCAAAGACGCGCCAGACCCTCCTCTTCTCGGCAACCATGCCGCCGGAGATCACGCGTCTCGCAAAGCAGTTCCAGAAGGACCCGGTGCGGATCGAAGTCTCGAAGCCCGCCACCACGGCCTCTACCATCAAGCAGTACGTCACGCACTGCCCGTCAAACGAAGACACCGTAAAGCGCGCGGTCCTGCGGTCGATCATCAAGGCCCGCTCGACTGACCAGGGCATCGTGTTCTGCAACCGGAAGACCGAAGTGGACATCGTCGCCAAGTCGCTGGCCAGCCATGGCTTCGATGCCGCCCCCATCCACGGCGACCTTCCGCAGAGCCAGCGTACCGCCACGCTCGATCGCTTCCGCAACAAGGAACTGAAGCTGCTGGTGGCATCCGACGTCGCAGCGCGCGGCCTCGACATTCCGGAAGTCAGCCAGGTCTTCAACTACGCTCCGCCGCCGAATTCCGACGACTACGTGCACCGCATCGGCCGCACAGGCCGCGCCGGCCGGTCGGGCGAGAGTTTCACCATCGTCTCTCCCGGCGATACGCGCCTGTGGGACGCCGTTGCGAAACGCATCGCCAAGGATGTGGAACCCTATGTGCCGGAGGGCATGGAAGACGCCGTCGGCGAAGCCCGCAGCCGTGGCCCCGCTACCGGCCGGGACCGGTTCGACCGCAAGCGCGGCCGGGGTGGTCGCGGGCGCGGCGAAGATCGGGAAGAACGGCCCAGAGCTGCGCCCGAGCCTACCGCTGCTGCAGTCGCCGCTGAGCCACTCGCCATTCCGGAAGTCCCGGTCGACGCTTTCGAGACAGTCGCAGAGGCTCCTGCGCGCACCGAAGATCGCAACCAGCCGGAACGCTCCGGCCGTCGCGACCGCAAGCGCGGCCGTGACCGCGACCGTGACAGCCGGCCACGCGAGGGCGGCGGCCAGCCGAATCGGGAGGCCAGCCGCAATCGTCACGGCGAGCGCCAGCCTGGCGAGGGCCAGGGCGGCGACGACAACTTCAAGGGTATGGGCGACCACGTTCCGGCATTCCTGCTCAGAACCCTCGGAAAACGCCAGGACGCCTAGCAGGCTGTTGAAGAAGTCCGTAGCGCTGCCATCCGAAGCATGATTCTCTTTTCCTGCGGTTGCGGGAGATGAAGCGATGCGCGGTTCGGATGCGCGGTCTGGGTCGTTGTTTTCGTATGTGGATCTTGAG
>CAIKXW010000368.1 GCA_903831485.1 uncultured Alphaproteobacteria bacterium
TATGGTCGCCGGTGTGCCTGCCCATGCGCAGACGAGTGATGAACTGACCAGCGCCGCCTGGTCCTGCCGGATGACATCACTGCTCGATGAGCCGGGGATGGATGCAAATCTTGCCTTCAATGCCGACGGTTCGCTGGAGGGATGGTTCTGCGTCGAAGTCCCCGATAGCGGCGACGTCATCGGCCTCGAATTTTCAATCCTGGGTAGCTGGTCGCTCGATGGAGCCGTCATCAGCAGCGCCGTCGCGGAGTCTGAGGTCCTCGCCGGCGCCAACAACGGCGAGGCATTCTCGCCCGAAGAGCTGGCCCAGATGGCCGACGGCATGGGGGATCCGCTTTCATCCTTCTCCGGCGAAAGCACGATCGCCTATATCAGCCCGCACGCCATGGTGCTCGACGAACTGGAGGCTTCGATCAGCTGCTGGCGCTAGCTACTCCGTAGCAGGAGCGGGCAGGGACGGGGCCACCGCATGATGCGCCGCTTTGCGCCGCGCTGTATCCGGCGCCGACCAGGTCCAACCCTGTTCAGCGATCGGCGCTCCTTACGCGTCCGGCTTCACGCGCCCCTCACACCGCCGCACATCCGGCGCTTCGAGAATGCCGAAGCCGCAAGCTTCCTTTGCAGCCCACTCGCCTGACCAGACAAGCCCGTCATCGCAGACCCCGACGCCAAGACCTGCGCGTTTCCCATCGGCGAACTCACCGCGATAGCCGGCCGCGACAGAATGACCGCGCGCAAAAGTCATCACGCCGTGGCAATGCGGTCGCCCATGCCGCGTCTCGCCCGAATAGAGCGTGCCGCTCCAAGCAATCACGTCCGGAAACGACGCTGCGGACTCCGCGGCTCGCGCCGCAGTCCGGCGTCGATTGCAGGATCCCAGAACAGGTAAAGCCGCTTCTGCCCGGCAATCGAATCCCCTTACTGCGGGGACACCGCCACGCCGCTTGCGCCCACCGAAGCGACTTGCACGCGGCTGCGCCAGCGATGCCAGATCAGGAAGATGCGCGGCCCGTCGACGAGATAGCGCTTCCACAGCCGCCCCGGCTCTGCCGCCAGACGATACAACCACTCAAGCCTCTGCGTGCGTATCCATTGCGGCGCGCGCGCCGTCATGCCCGTCAGGAATTCCAGCGCCGCGCCACAGCACACCGCAACGCCCGTGCAATCCCCCGCCAGCCGCGCCTCATGCGCGATCAACTCCTGCTGCGGCGAGCCCACGGCGAGAAAGACAAACGGCGCCGGGTTCTCGCGGATGAACTGCACACATGCCGCGCGCGCTGCAGGATCATCATGCAATGCCGCCGGCGCATCGAACCAGCGAATCTCAAGGTTGGCGAACTTCTGGCGCAGGCGGTCGACCAGCTTCTGCGTGCCCCCGATCACCACCACCGGATCGTTAGTGCCGATGTGCTTACGGAACAATTGCTCGACAATGTCTGCGCCCGGAGCTGCGGGCAGGTCGAGATAGGATGCGTTCGCGAAGGCTTCGAGGATGCGGCTATCACACAGGTTCAGCCAGGCGTCATCATAGAGCCGCATGAGTCGTGGTTCGCGGTCGACGCGCACCATGTGATCGACATTCGGCGTCGACACATAAGCGAACGGCCCGAGCTTGCGGGCGCGCGTCGCGATCCGACGCGCCGCCTCGTCCGCGTTCAGCGTGTCGAATTCCATGTCGAGGAAGAAAGTACGACGCATGCGGATGGCTCCACATGCAGGCTAGGGAAACAGGGTTGAGGAAGAGTTTCGTCTGCCGAACAAAACTTCTTAGAATTCGTTTACGTCCTGTTGGGCCGCCTCGCGTCCAACGCCGTATTTCCGCAGCAGCCCGCGCATCTGGTGATAGCTGAGCCCGAGATGCTCGGCCGCCTTCTTCTGGTGTCCGCGGCATTTCTCCAGCGCCGCTTCGATCATCCGCTTCTCGAGCTCGGCGACGATCGCGTTGAAATCCACCGGGCCGTCAGACTTGTGGGGCGCAACGGAAATCGTCTCCACCACGACAGCCGCCTGCTGCGGCGGAGGCGGGGGGACGGGCGGCGGGCCCGACAAATCCTTCGCGGGCCGCCAAGGCGAGTTGAACGGATCGAGCAGGTCCACCGTCAGTGTCACCGGCCCCAGCGGCGCCCCATTGGCCTGCGCCGCCATCGTGCGAAACGTCGCCCGCTCGGCCGCATTCCTCAGTTCACGGACATTCCCCGGCCAGCCATAGCCGCACATCGCCTCCAGCGCCGTGCGCGACCAGCCCGGGAAGTCGCCCTCCAGCTCGCGTGCAATCCGCTGCCCGAAATGCTCGGCCAGCAGGATGATGTCCTCCGGCCGCGCCCGCAGCGGCGCGAGCGTGATCACGTCGAAGGCGAGGCGATCCAGCAAGTCAGGCCGGAACCGTCCCTCCGCCGCGCGCGCGGGAAGATCGACATTGGTCGCAGCAACGATCCGCACATCGGTGGTGATCGTGTCTTCGCCGCCCAGCCGCTGGAACTGACCGTACTCGACCACGCGCAGCAGCTTTTCCTGCACCTGCATCGAGGACGTCGCGATCTCGTCGAGGAACAGCGTGCCGCCATCGGCCTGCTCGAACCGACCCTGCCGGCGCTTGGTCGCCCCGGTGAACGCGCCCGCCTCGTGCCCGAACAACTCGCTGTCCAGCAGGTCTTCCGAAAGCGCGCCGCAATTCACCTTCACGAACGGCTTGTCCCAGCGCGGAGAGAGATAGTGCAGCCGCTCGGCAATCAGCTCCTTGCCCGTCCCGCGCTCCCCAATCACCAGGATCGGACGCTCCACCAGCGCCGCCAGCGACACGCGCTCCAGGCTCTCGAGCCAGGTCGCGGATTGTCCGATCAGCTCGGGAGGTGAAGGTGCAGCCATGTGGTGAGAATTACCACTACTTAGCCTAATTCGCCAACAGCAGAGTGGCGGTTCTTACCAGATTTCCGACTTATGCACACCCGGAAACTTAAAAAAGCTAACAAATACAGAGTATCCGATGGTTACCAGAAAACTGGCACGGTGGTTGCAATCAAGTCTTCATGCCGGGGTCACACCGGCGACCACAGGAGCTAAAGATGCGCTACTCCGACCACCGCGATCCCTACGAGAAGCCCAGCCCACTGGGACGGTTTGGAAGCTGGATGGGACGGAGACCGTTCGAAAGCTGGGGCTTCTTTATCGCCGGCTTCCTGATCGCGCGCATCCTCTTCTGACCTCCCCAACCACCTCTTCATCGGCACAAGACCACCAACACCAAGAAGACCATCCCCCGAGAAGGTTCTACGAAAGGTTCTGATATGGGCGTTTTCTCCCGTCTTTCCGACATCATCAACTCGAACATCAACGCGATGCTCGACAAGGCGGAGGATCCCGAGAAGATCGCCCGCCTGATCA
>CAIKXW010000369.1 GCA_903831485.1 uncultured Alphaproteobacteria bacterium
AACATCACAGGCGGTTCACTCCGGCCTGAATGCGAATGCGTGTCCGGCGCAAGGCGCGACCTCATCGAGGCGAATAACCATTCAGCCGCCGCTGGCTTGGCCCTGCGATTGTTCTACCTTAAGGACAGACCTCCGCCGCCCGCTCCCTGCTGCACCGGAACACCGTGATGAAGACGCCCCGCACTGACTTGCTGGCCAACACGTACGAATTCGAGACAACGCCGCTGGTCAAGGCCACCGGCTTTCGTGAGTACGACGCGCGCTGGTGGTTTGGCGGCCCGCAATATCCCAAGGCGCCGGAGCTGAACTTCCTTGGCGTCCAGGCGCTGGGCCTCGGCCTCGGCACGCTGATCCGCGAAATGGGCGTCGAGCCCCGCATCGTCACCGGCCATGACTACCGGTCGTATTCGCTCTCGATCAAGCAGGCGCTGACCCTCGGCCTGATCGAAGCCGGCTGCGAAGTGCACGACATCGGCCTCGCCCTGTCGCCGGTCGCCTACTATGCGCAATTCGATCTCGACATTCCGTGCGTCGCCATGGTGACCGCCAGCCACAACGAGAATGGCTGGACCGGCGTGAAGATGGGCGCGAACAAGCCGCTCACCTTCGGCCCCGAGGAAATGGGCCGCCTCAAATCCATCGTGCTTGGCGGCAAGTTCAACCCTCAGCCCGGCGGCAGGCTGATCCGCGTCGAGGGCATGCGCGAGCGCTATATCGATAGCGTCTCGCAAAGCACGAAGCTGACGCGCAAGCTGAAAGTCGTGTGCGCCTGCGGCAATGGCGCGGCCGGCGCCTTTGCGCCCGAAGCCCTGCGCCGCATGGGCGCCGAAGTGATCGAGATGGACACAAACCTCGATTACAACTTCCCGAAATACAATCCGAACCCGGAAGACCACGAGATGCTGGTCTCGATGGGCCAGGCCGTGCTCGAACATGGCGCCGATCTCTGCGTCGGCTTCGACGGCGATGGCGACCGCTGCGGCGTGGTCGACGACAAGGGCGAGGAAATCTTCGCCGACAAGATCGGCCTGCTGCTCGCACGCGACCTGTCGAAACTCCACAAGGGCGCGACCTTCGTCGTCGATGTGAAATCCACCGGCCTCTACAAGACCGACCCGGTGCTGAAGGAAAACGGCGTCACCGTCGACTACTTCAAGACCGGCCACTCCTACATCAAGCGCCGGACGACCGAACTGAACGCCCTCGCCGGCTTCGAGAAGTCCGGCCACATGTTCTTCCGGAAGCCTTATGGCTATGGCTATGACGACGCCCTCGTCGCCGCCGCCGCTGTTCTCCAGATGCTCGACCGTAATCCGGGCCGTTCGCTCTCGGACCTGAAAGCAGATCTCGGCGATGCGTGGACGTCGCTCACCATGAGCCCGCACTGCGACGACGAGAAGAAGTACGGCATCGTCGACCAGGTCGTCGCTGACTACCAGGCGCTCGGCAAGTCAGGCGGCGAAATCCTCGGCCGCAAGGTGATCGACGTGAACATCGTCAACGGCGCCCGCGTCACGCTCGACGACGGCTCATGGGTCCTCGTCCGCGCCTCATCCAACAAGCCGGAGCTGGTGGTCGTGGTGGAGTCGATGCAGGGCGAAGACGACATGCGCGCGCTCTTCCGCGAGGAAGTGAAGCCGCGCCTGGCCAAGTTCGCGGAAGTCGGCCACTACAATCAGGAAATCTGACGCAGTCGCCTGATCTGTCGATAAGCGCTGTTAATTCAGTTCGTTAGCTGACCAGAACGCGATCAGCTAGGCAAAACTTACCCACAGCTGTGAGTGATTTAACCGTCCGTTAACTGACCGGCCGTCCATTAGTTAACTGCGGGTATCCGTCTGTAGGATGCCCGAGCGTAGTGATTCGGCCCCGACGGGACGTCGATAGATGGACATGACATTCACCCAGCCGCTCGTCCTGCTCGTCGCAGGCGCAGCGGCATTTGGCATTGCGGCCCTGCTCTGGGCGCTGCGCATCTCGGACGGCGCCCGCGGCGCAGCCCGAAAATATCGCGAACAGGAACAGCAGGCCCGCGAAAAGCTCGCGCGCGCCGAAAGCGTGTTCGGCGCCCACCCCGGCGTGATCATGGTGTGGGAAGACGCCGACGCCGAAGCGCAGCCGAACATCCCGCAATCCGAATGGGGCCGGCCCAACCTCTATGGCTCGCCCGTCGCCCTGATGGGCATCCTGCGGTTTGCCGATGACGGCACGTCCGAAGATCCCGGCGTCCGCATCCTCGAAGGCCTCGCCGATCTCGAAGCCCGCGACGGCGCCGGCCAGGACGCGACCCTGCGCGAACGCCTGAAGCAGTTGCGCAGGGACGGCGCGCCGTTCTCGCTCACCATCATCGGCCCCTCCGGCCGCTTCCTCGAAGCCGACGGCCGCACCGCCGGCGCACGCGCCGTGCTGTGGATCACCGACACGACCATCAAGGGGCTCGAGGAATCAGGCGCCCGCGCCCGCATTGAGGAAGCCCGCGCCGCCGTCGCCCGCGACCCGATGGCCTTCCTCGAAATGCTGGGCAAGGCGCCCTTCCCCGCCTGGCGCATGAGCGGCGCCGGCAAGCTGCAATGGGTCAACCGCGCCTATCTCAAGGCTGTCGGCGCACCCGGCATCGACCATGTGCTCGACCGCCAGATCATGCTCGACCAGCACGTCACGACCCAGGCGCAGAAAACGATCAGCGGCAACGCCGAAACCGACGAGATGCGCCACATCGTCGTCGAGGGCGAGCGCCGCGCCATGCGCGTGAAGATGTTCCCGCTCTCGGGCGGCATTGGCGGCATGGCGTTCGACATCACCGATCTCGAATCCGCCCGCGAGACCCTGGAGAAGAACTCCAAGGCTCACGACGACACGCTCAACCACGTCGCTGATGGCGTCGCCATCTTCGGCGCCGACCGCAAGCTGATCTTCAACAACCGCGCCTTTCAGGCGATGTGGGACCTCGACCCGTCCTACCTGCTCGACAAGCCGGATCACGGCTCGATCCTCGACCGCCTGCGCGAGCGCCGGAAGCTGCCCGCCAAGCCGGATTTCGGCCGCTGGCGCCGCGACGAACTGGCCTACTATCAGGGCGAGAAGGTCGACTTCACCGAGGACCTCTGGAACCTTCCCGACGGCCGCATCCTCCGCGTCACGCGCCAGCGCCATCCGCTCGGCGGAGTGCTGCTGCTGTTCAAGGACATCACCGACGAAGTCTCGCTCAAGGCGGAATTCAACCGCCTGATCAACGTGCAGAAAGCGACGCTCGACCACCTGCGCGAAGCCGTGGTGGTGTTCAGCGCCGACGGCCGCCTGCGCCTGCACAACGACGCCTTCGCCGAACTTTGGGAATTGAAGGGCGACGGCCTGAATGACGGTCCCGATTTCGACGCCGTCGTCGGCCAGTGCGCACGCCTGTTCCACGACCGCAATGTGTGGGCCACGATCCGCAGCCGCGTCACTAACCCCTCGCCCGACTACCGCCAGCAGGCGCAGGGCGTTATGCGCACCTCCAACGACCGCACCATCACCTGGATCACGCAGCCCCTTCCCAATGGCGCAACGCTGGTCGCCTTCATGGACGTCACCGCCGCACGCAAGGTGGAGCAGGCCCTGAAGGACAAGAACGAAGCGCTGCAGGCCGCCGACAAGCTGAAGAACGAGTTCGTGCAGAACGTGTCC
>CAIKXW010000370.1 GCA_903831485.1 uncultured Alphaproteobacteria bacterium
CCCCCGCTTGCCGACTCCGCCCTGCCTCGCTATGACCCCCCAAATCGCGGGCAATCATCATGGCGGACTACGCCTTCCCCCATCGGCACCTTCTGGGTATCGAGGGCCTGAACCGGCTCGAAATCGAGACATTGCTGGAGCTGGGCGACAGGTATGTCGAGCTCAACCGCCGGCGCGTTAAACACGCCGACGTGCTGGCAGGCCGCACGCTGGTCAACCTGTTCTTCGAGAACTCCACACGCACACAGGGATCGTTCGAGATCGCCGGCCGCCGCCTGGGCGCGGACGTCGTAACCATGCCCATCGCCACATCATCCGTGAAGAAGGGCGAGACGCTGATCGACACGGCGATGACGCTCAACGCCATGCGGCCCGATTTGCTGGTCATCCGCCACGGCTCATCCGGCGCGGTGAAACTGCTGTCGCGGAAAGTCGACTGCGCGGTCATCAACGCCGGCGACGGCACGCACGAACATCCGACACAGGCGCTGCTCGATGCACTCACCATCCGACGCCGCGTCGGCGACATTGGCGGCATGCGCATCGCGATCTGCGGCGACATCCTGCACAGCCGCGTCGCACGCTCCAACGTCGCCTGCCTCAACGTTCTCGGCGCTGAGGTTCGTCTCATCGCCCCGCGCACGCTCACGCCGCCTGGCGCTGCCGAGTGGGGCGCGGAAGTCTTCACCGACATGCGCAAGGGCCTCAAGGGCTGCGACGTCGTGATGATGCTCCGCCTTCAGCAGGAACGGATGGACGGGGCATATCTCCCGTCCGCCCGCGAATACTTCCACTTCTGGGGGCTCGACGAGGACAAGCTAAGCCACGCAAATCCGGGCGCCTTCATCATGCACCCCGGGCCGATGAATCGCGGCGTCGAAATCGAGAGCGGCATCGCCGACCACAAGACACGCTCACTGATCACCGAACAGGTGGAGATGGGTGTCGCGATCCGCATGGCTGTGCTCGAGACGCTCGCGCGCAACGCCCCCGACATGGGAGCCAAGAACCAATGAGCGGTCGCACAGTCATCTACAATGCACGCGTGATCGACCCCGCCTCGGGGCGCGACGAAAAGGGCGGCGTGCTTATCGACAACGGCGTCATAGCCGATGTCGGCGCTGGCATCGTAAAGACCACGGCGGGCGACGTGAAGATCGACGCCAAGGGCAAGGCGCTCGCGCCCGGCCTGATCGACCTGCGCGTCAAGACCGGCGAGCCGGGGGCCGAAAACAAGGAAACGCTGGCGACTGCGGGCGATGCCGCCGCGGCCGGCGGGGTCACGACATTCGTCGTCATGCCCGATACAGACCCGGTAATCGACAGCGTCGCCCTGGTCGACTTTATCACCCGCCGCGCCGAGAGCGTGGCGAAGGTGAAAGTCCTGCCGACAGGCGGACTGACAATCGGCCTCGACGGCCTGAAGATGGCCGAGATCGGCCTGATCCGCGAAGCCGGCGCCGCCTTCTTCACCAATGGCGACAAGCCCGTCGAGGACGCAGGAGTGCTTCGGCGCGCGATGAGCTATGCGGCAAGCTTCGATGCGCTCGTCGCGTCTCGACCTGATACGCCCGCTCTATCTAAGAACACGGTGATGACCGCTGGCGCCTTCGCCGCGCGGCTTGGCCTGCGCGGGACGCCACTGGAGGCGGAATGGATCGCGCTCGAGCGTGACCTGATGCTGGCCGAGACGACGGGCGTGCGTCTGCTGGCGGATTGCATCTCGACTGCGCGCTCGCTGGCGGCTGTCGAACGCGCCCGCGCGGCGGGCGTGAAAGTCGCATGCTCGGTCGCCAGCTACTCGCTGTTCTTCAACGAACTCGATGTCGGCGACTATCTCACCTACTGCAAGGTCCAACCACCCTTCCGCGGCGAGGCGGATCGCATGGCGCTGATCGATGGCCTCAAGCGCGGCGCGATCGACGCTGTCGTCTCCGCGCATGATCCACAGCCGACAGAGGACAAGCGCCTGCCGATCGCGGATGCCGCCTACGGCGCTGTCGGCCTTGAGACGCTGCTGCCCGCGCTGCTGAGCATCGCCCTGCGCGAGGAAATCCCGCTGGCCGTCGCGCTGAAGCCCGTGACCAGCCGCCCGGCCGACCTGCTCGGCTTGCCGCAAGGGAGGCTGGCCAAGGGTGCGCCTGCCGACCTCGTACTGTTCGATCCAGCCGCACCTTGGGCGTGCGACCGAGACGACCTGTCCTCGCGCTCCAAGAACTCGCCCTTCGACGGCCGCAAGCTCGAAGGCAGGGTCTTGCGCACATGGGTGAACGGCGCGACCGTATTCGAGC
>CAIKXW010000371.1 GCA_903831485.1 uncultured Alphaproteobacteria bacterium
GACCAATATGACCAACCGCCTCCCCATCCTCTCCCTGCTGCTTTCCGCCCTCAGCGTGGCGCCCGCCGCCCTGCTGGCTGCCGCGCTGATCTTGCCACAGGCCGCCTCGGCCGAGCCTGCCAGGGCCAAGCTCACCCTGACCATTTCCAACATCAAGGAACAGAAGGGCGCCCTCTCTCTCGGCATCTTTGACGCTGCCGGGTACGAGACCGACAAGGCCGTCAATGGCGGGTCGATCCCGGTCACCGGCGCGACCGTGACGGCCACCTTCGACCTGCCGCCCGGCCAGTACGGCATCAAGATGTTCCACGACGTCGATGGCGACGGGAAGATGGGGACCAACCCGTTCGGCATGCCGACCGAACCCTTCGCCTTCTCCAACAGCGCGCCTGCCCAGTTCGGGCCGGCCAAGTGGGACGCGGCCAAGTTCGAGGTTGCGGCCCCGTCCACCGCCCACGCGATCAAGTTCAACTAGTCCGGCCAGCAGGAGCGCGCCCTATGACCCTCTCCCGCCGCCTGTTCCTCCATGCCGGCCTTGCGACTGGCGCAAGCCTCACGCTCAGCCCGTCCGCCTTCGCCAGGAACGAGATGCCACCCTGGCATGTCGGCTACGCCACCGCGCCCGCCAACGGCTTTGGCCCGGGCCAGATGCGCCTTGTATCCGGCAAGCCGCCCGCGGGTCTTGCCGGCACGCTCTACCGGAATGGCCCTGCGCACTTCCAGCATGGCGAGGCCTACGCGACACACTGGTTCGATGGCGACGGCATGGTCCAGCGCATCAACATCGCGGACGGCAAGGCAGTCCACACCGGCCGCTATGTCGACACGCCCAAACGCCGGCTTGAAATGGCGGCTGGCAAATTCCTCGCGCCCGGTTTCGGCACGGTGGGTGATCCCGGCTACCCGGTCACATCGTCCAACGACGTGAACCCCGGCAACATCTCGGTGATGATGTCCGGCGGCGAGTTGCTGGCGCTGTGGGAGGCGGGCACGCCCTATCGGCTTGACCCGGTGACGCTGGAGACGAAAGGCCTCAAGGAATTCAGGAGCGACCTGAAGGGCATGCCCTTCCTCGCCCATCCCAAGCGCGAGCCCGATGGCCGCATCTGGAACCTCGCCCTCAATGGCCGCATGGCGGGCATCTACAACATCAATCCCGATGGCTCGGTCGCCAGCTTCGGCATGGTCGATATCGGCGCCGCCGCCTACATCCACGACTGGGCGATGACCGACCGCAAGCTCGTCATTCTCGTCCAGCCCTGGATCCAGACGCGCACACGGCCCCCCTTCATCGACGGCTTCGAGTGGAAGCCGGAAGAGGGAATGAAATATCTCATCGTCGACAAGGACGACCTCACGAAAACCCGCTGGGCGCAGGGTCCGGCGCGCGCCTTCTACCACACCGGCGCCGCATGGGAGGAAAGCGACGGCACGATCCGCCTCGACGCCGCCTTCTATCCCGAACCCGTGCTCGGCTCGGGCGGCGGCGCGCAGGAAATCCGCGGCAAGCTCTCCGGCTATGACCGGCCATCGAAACTGACGATGGTCGCCATCGGCAAATCAGGCGACGCAAAGCTCACGGAAACCGACATCGCCGGCGATTTCCCGCAGGTCGATCCGCGCCGCCACGGCCTGTCCCGGAAACTCACCGCGATGGTCACCGGCTCGGTCGAAGGCCAGCCCGGCGGCAGCGCGCTTGCGCTGCAGGACTGGTCCAGCGGCAAGCGCCAGGTCTACGACTTCGGATCGCACTACATCGTCGAGGAACACCTGTTCATCCCGAAGCCCGGCGGCTCATCGGAGAAGGACAGCTGGCTGATCGGCCCCGCGATCAACACGCGCGCCGGCCGCACCGAAGTCTGGGCCTTCGACGCTGCGAACATCGAGGATGGCCCGGTCGCCGTCTGGCAGGCGGACTATGCCTGGCCGCTAGGCTTCCACGGGACGTGGGCGTGAGAACACTGCTCCGTGGAGGACGATGGCTACCGCAAGGGCTCGATCTCGGGTTGCACTGCGCCTGCCCGAGAATGACGCTCCTGTCGCCCCGCTCCTGCACTTCCCGCTTTCGGTAACAAGAATTTAGACGCGCGTTGCAGCAAACCCCGCTAAAGCCGGTGCGATAACAAGAATCGCCCGGCGATCTTCTCCATGACCGTCTACCGGAACGTCGCGTCTCTCATCCTCGCTGTGATGCTGCTTCAGGCCGCTTCCGGCGTGCTGAGCGTCACCACGCCGCTGGCGCTCGATTACATGGGCGCGTCCGCGCTAGGCGTCGGCATGGTGGCCGCGTCCTTCTCCGCGGGGTTCATGGCCGGCGCGTGGTTCGCGCCCGACATCGTGCGCCAGGTGGGACACATTCGCGCCTACTCGGCCGCCGCCGCCATTTACGCTGTCGGCATCCTGTCCATGGGCCTGTCGTTCGACGCCGTTGCGTGGGCGCTGTTCCGCCTCGCGCAGGGCGCAGCCTCCGCCGTGATGTTCACCGCCGCCGAAAGCTGGATCGCGGATTCAACGCCGCGCTCCAAACGCGGCGGCGTGATGGGTCTCTACCAGCTGATGATCAAGCTCGCGATCTGCGGCGGCCCGCTGCTGATCCTCGATCACGCGCCCGAGGACATCCGCCCCTTCATCTGGGCGGGCCTGCTGATGATCCTCGCCGTCATCCCGCTCTGCGCCACCCAGCGCGCCCAGCCGGTCCTGCCGGATCGCGAAGCCCTCAGCCTCAACGGCATCTTCCGTATCCCGCCCGCAGCGCTCGCAGGCGCCCTCGTCGCCGGGCTCTGCAACACCGGCGTCACCTCGCAGATGCCGCTCTATGCGCAGGAGTTGCAGCCGGGCGAGGGCTCAGCCTCCGCCGCCACGCTCTACATCGCCGCGATGCTTGGGGGCGTGGTCACGCAATGGCCAGCGGGGTTGATCTCCGACAGGGTCGACCGGCGGCTTGTCGTCGCCTTCCTGGCCTTCCTCGCGCTGGCCGCCTGCATCGCGCTCTATCTCACTGCGGGCAGGGTCTCGTTCTCGATCACCGTGCTGCTGGCCGCATTGTGGGGCGGCGGGGCGCTGTCCTTCTATTCGATTTCCGCCAGCCATGCGACCGACCGGACGGATGCGGGACAGATCGCGCAGGTCATGTCCGGCATGCTGTTCATCTGGGCCGGCGGATCGGTGCTGGGCCCGATCCTGACGGGCGCCGTCGCCGATACGCAGGTAGGCCAGCCGGGCGTCTTTCTCGCGGTCGCTTTTGGCTATTTCGGGCTGATGGCGGCAAATCTCGGGCGGCTGTTCATCCGCGATCGCCCGACGTCCTCGCAACGATCATCCTTCCAACCGCTCCAGGCCACCAGCGTCGTGCAGGGCAAGGTCGCTGACGAGGCTGAGCTTGCCGCTCAGGCGGGCGATCCGCCCCCGCCCGTGTCCGAGCCAAAGCCGGTCTGATGCGTCGCAAAACGGCGCCTATCGCCTCCGTTGCTTCGCTGCGCCCCATGCGCTATCGCCACCGCCAAGCAGGTTGGCCGAGCCCGCCTTTCCAGGGACAGTTTCATGAACATCCACGAGCACCAGGCGAAAGAAGTGCTGAAGTCGTTCGGCGCGCCCGTAGCCCTCGGCGTCGCCATCACCTCGGTGGACCAGGCGCAGGCCGCGATCGACGCTCTGCCGGGTCCGCTCTGGGTGGTGAAATCGCAGATCCACGCCGGCGGCCGCGGCAAGGGCAAATTCCTCGAGAAGGAAGCCGGTGAAAAAGGCGGCGTCCGCCTCGGCTTCTCCAAGGAGCAGGCGCTTGAGCATGTGAAGGCCATGCTC
>CAIKXW010000372.1 GCA_903831485.1 uncultured Alphaproteobacteria bacterium
CGCCGGGCTTTCGCCCGCGCCCACGCTGACGCTTCATGAAACCTTCCTGATCTTCAGAGTACTCGCCCCAATCGGACGGGAGTTAGGCCGCTATCTTGCTGACCAACCAGACGCTTGGCTGTAAATCGCCCGCAGTCCGTCGATGACAACGCTAGCCTGTTTGATCGCCGCCGCCAAGCGGTTTCCTGTGGATACGCAAGGCGTCCCAAACCATGGTTTAAGCCGCCTTTTCCGGCCTGCGACCGAATGCAGCGCGAGAGATGCCCGCCAGATCCGCGTAGGTCGTAAACGAGACCAGGCCAGCAGCCGCCATCAGCGCGCACACATCGTCCGCCTGTTCGATCCCGCACTCGACGCCGATCCACCCGCCGGGACGAACCCGCCCGGCATGAAAGGCAATAATCGCGCGATAGGCCGCCAGCCCGTCCTCCCCCGGCGTAAGCGCGAGGTGGGGATCGTGACCAGTCACGTCAAGCGCAAGCCCTGCCATGTCGCCCGCCGGAATGTAGGGCGGATTGGACAGCACGAGGTCGAACCCGCCCGCCGGTTCGCTCTCCCAGCTACCTTGCATCAGCCTCACCCGCGCCCCGACGCCCAGCGCCGCCGCATTCCGTTCAGCGACCGCCAGCGCGGCGGGCGAGATATCGACGCCCACGCCCGCAACATCCGGCCGCTCGGCCAGCACGGACAGAAGAATGCACCCGGACCCCACGCCCAGATCCAGCACCCGGCCGCCCGGCGGCAGTCGCGCAATCCCCTGCTCGACCAGCAACTCCGTCTCCGGCCGCGGATCGAGCACGTCAGGCGTCACGATGAACCGCCGACCGTAGAACTCCCGCCAGCCGCGAATGCGCGAGACCGGCTCGTGCCGCAGCCGCCGCTGCACCAGCGCCTCGAACGCCGCCAGCCCCGCCGCATCGACATGATCCGTCTCGCGAAGGATCACATCCACCGGCTCAATCCCCAGCGCATGCGCAAGCAACAGCCGCGCATCGCGCAACGGATTCTCGACGCCCGCCGCGCGCAGACGCTGCGCCGCCTCCCGCATGATCTCCCGCCAGTCGCAGTGCACGCTCATGGCCGCGCATGTAGCATGAGCGCCGCCGCTGTCATAAAGACCTGCCCATGACCCAGGACGCCTCCCGTATCGACGAGCTCGAAATCCGCATCTCCCACCACGAGCGGGCGATCGAGGATCTCAACACGACGATCACCGAGCAGTGGAAAGAACTCGACCGCCTCAGGCGCGACGTGCAGCGCCTCTCCGACCGCCTCGCCAACGCCGAACAGGCGATAGGCCCCGAGCCCGGCGAAGAGCCGCCACCGCCGCATTGGTAACTTTGGACCGCCGGGCGCCAGCCCCGGCACGCGCAAAGCGCGAACGGCGCGAAGCCCGCCCTCGTGGTTCGACGGACGCTCCCTTTGGTCGCGGCTCACCGTGAGGGCTCTCTCAGCCATCACAGGTGTAACGAAGGACCCTCATGGTGAGCAGCGCGAGGCGCGCCCGTCTAACCACGAGGGGCCAGGCTCATGAACGCCAGTTAAGCGCCAACTGAGTCCCCCACCTTCACCACCCCATCGCCCGCCACCGAAAGATACGTCCCCAGCGTGTCCCGTCCAAAATGCTCGCGCAGCATGCCCACCATGTCGATGTCGCGCGTCCCCGTCTCCAGGTTCACATCCGTCGCCACGCAGCGCACGATCGGCTTGAACACGGAAAGCGTCGCCTCGCCCACCGCCACGGCCTGCCCCGCAACCCACTCATCCTCGGTCCACGCCTTCATCCCGTCGACATAGATGTTGGCGCGAAAGCGCAGCGGATCGACCTCGACGCCGATGGCCCTCGCAACCTCGCGCACGCTTGCAAGGTTCATCACTGACACGAAGCCCTGAGGGTGATCCATGAAGCGATGGCCGCGCGGACTTTCCAGCACGCGCAATTTTCCCGGAGCATCCTCGCCGAGGAAAGCCTGCAGGAAGCGTTCGATCGATCCGCGGCCTTCCTCCGTCGAAAGGTTCGCCTCAATGCCGAAGCCGGACGCATCGCCAAGGTGGAACGCGCCGGTGGCATCATCCAGTCCCGTCCTGAGCCGCGCGAGCGACGGAAACCGCGCCAGCACGGTGAAGCGCTGCTTGGAAATGTGCTTAGGATTCTGCGGATCAAATCCCGACGGCCCCACCTCGATCGCATAGGCGCGATCGCCGGGAAAATACTCAGCCGCAGTGAGCTGAACCTGCATCATGTGCTCCGGCGTCAGCCCCTTCACCGGATGCCGATAGATGCTCTCGACCGTGCCGCGCATGCCAAGTCTCCCGCCCGCTCCCATGGATGCAAACGCCCCGCGTTCCGCAGAACAAGCTTTCTGCGCTCACCCCCGCCCGCGATACCCCTGCACGCCCGTGTCCGGCGCCCACAGCCCCTCCGGCGGGGCGCCCGTCTGGTAGAAGACGTCAATCGGGATGCCGCCGCGCGGATACCAGTAGCCGGCGATCCGCAACCAGGTCGGCGCGAGCGTATCGACCAACCGCTTGCCGATGGCGACGGTGCAGTCCTCGTGGAAGGCGCCGTGGTTGCGGAACGAAGTCAGATAAAGCTTCAGCGACTTGCTCTCCACGATCCAGTCCGCAGGTGCGTAGTCGATCACCAGATGAGCAAAGTCCGGCTGGCCCGTGACCGGGCATAGCGATGTGAATTCCGGCGCAGTGAAGCGCGAAAGATACAGTGTTCCGGGGTGCGGATTGGGGACCCGCTCCAGAACAGCCTGGTCAGGTGATGCGGGCAACGGTGACTGCGCGCCGAGCTGTGTCAGTCCGGAGGGATTTGAAGGTGAATTCATGCCGCTTGATCACCCCGCAGCGCAATTTCGGCAATAGGCCGGTCCGTTTCGTCGGCGCGCAGACGGAATTTTCCGTGAATCGCCCGGGGCGCCGTCATTAAGCTGTCGCTTACCACGCCAAGCGTAGCCTCGAGGGCGCCCAATCATAGGGCGAGTGACCCTAGGGCTGTCATAAAATTGTGCGGGTACGCTGCACCGCCGCACGGATCGGACGAACCGCTTCTGGTGTGTTCGTCCAAATCGTCATGGTCGCCCGCGAGACGGAGGCGCTCCCCGGCGCATCCGAACTTTCAAAGCCGCGTCTGCGGGTCGGTTCAACAAGAGGGGAAAAGGGTATTGATAATGCGCAACCTCCTGATCTTTAGCGTCCTGGCCGCCGTCTCGGCCGCTCCCGCCTTCGCACAGGACGTAACCGTCTCGGGCAACGTCGCCCTGACGACGGACTACGCCTTCCGCGGCGTCTCGCAGACGGACCTGAGCCCCGCCGTGCAGGGCGGTTTCGACGCCGCCTTCGGTGACTCGGGCGCCTATGTCGGCGCCTGGGCCTCGAACATCAATTTCGGCACCGGCGGCGCCAATCTCGAACTCGACGTCTACGGCGGCTTCAAGTTCGCCCTCGGCCCGGTCGCCATGGATGTCGGCGTCATCGGCTACCTCTATCCGAGCGCCTCGGACGACACCGCCGAACTCGACTACTACGAAGGCTATGTGAAGCCCTCGATCGCCCTCTCCGACCAGATCACCCTGGGCGGCGCGGTCTACTGGTCGCCGGAATTCACCGGTGAGTCGGGCGACGGCGTCTACGCCGAAGTCAACGGCGCGTTCGTCGCCAGCCCGGAACTGACGTTCTCGGGCGCGGTCGGCATGCAGACGGTCGACGCGACCGGCTTCTTCGCCGGCGAAGACGATTACACGACCTGGAACGCCGGCGGCACCTACTCCGCCATGGGTCTCGGCTTCGACCTCCGCTATGTCGGCACCGACGTGGACAATGCCGCGATCTATGACGACCGCGTCATCTTCACGATCAAGCGCGCGATGTAGTTCGGCTACTTTCGGGCCCTCCCCGGAGGGGCTGAAATAACGGTTGCCTGACGGCCCTGCCGTCGGAAACATGGGGAGCCGCCACGGAAACGTGGCGGCTCCTGTCGTATCGGAGGCTCATGACTGCCGTTGAAACCCTGCAGCCCGCCATCATCTACCTTGGCGCGGGGCTGGCGGCGGCGCTTGCCGCCAGGGCGGCGCGGGTAAGCCCGATCGTCGGCTATCTTGTCGCCGGCCTGGTGATCGGCCCATCCGGCTTCGGCCTGGTGCAGAACAACGAGACCGCCCGCTTCCTTGCCGACCTTGGCGTCGTCTTCCTGCTGTTCGACATCGGCCTGCATTTCTCGCTCAAAGAAATCCGCACCCGACGCGCCGACATGATCGGCCTCGCGCCGCTGCAGATCATCCTGTGCGGCCTGGCCTTCGCGATGATCGGTGTCGCGTTCGGTTTCCCCTGGCCTGTCGCAGTGCTGGTCGGCGTCTCGCTCGCCCTCTCCTCTACGGCCGTGGTCGCGCGACTTCTGGCTGACCGCAACCAGCCGGGCTGTCCGATGGGACGCTCCGCAACCGCCGTACTGGTGGCGCAGGATATCGTCGCCATCTTCCTGCTGACCTTCGCAGCCTCGCTGGGCGGCGATCCCAACCTGCTGGGCGCCGAGGTGGTGATCGTTCTCGGCAAGGCGGTGCTCGCCCTCGCCGTCGCCATCATCGCGGGACGCTTCGTCGTGCGCCCGCTCTTCGAATCGCTCGCCGCAACCGGCAACCGCGAGACCTTCACCGTCGTCGCCCTGTTCATCGTGCTCGCAGCCAGCGCCGCAACCGCGCGCGCGGACCTCTCGCTGACGCTTGGCGCCTTCCTCGCTGGCATGGCGCTGTCCGACACACCATATCGCAACACGGTGCAGGCGGAGGTGAAGCCCTTCTCCGGCCTGCTGCTCGGCCTGTTCTTCATGAGCGTGGGCATGAGCGTGAACCTGCCCGCCCTGGCCTATATCTGGCCCGCCGTTCTTGCGACCGCGCTGGTCATCGTGATCGTGAAGACGGTCGTCGTGTTCACCGCGGCCCGCCTCAATGGCTGGGCCGTCCCCGGCGCGACGCAGCTCGGCTTCCTTCTTTCGCAGGGTTCGGAATTCACCCTCGTCATCGTCGGCATCGCCTCGATTTCCGCGGCCATGCCAGGCCAATGGGCCGGCGTCCTGACCGCGGCGGTCGCCGTCACGCTGGTCGCCGCGCCGATCTGGACCGCGCTGGGCCTGCACATCGCGCGCATCCTCGCCGAGCGCCGCAAGGATGTCGCCGTCGATGCCGAGGAAGTCGCGCAGGAGCATCCCGTACTGATCTTCGGCATGACGCCCGAAGGCCGCCTCGCCGCCGACGCCCTGCGCGACCACGACATCGCCTGCATCGGCGTCGACAGCGATCCCGATCGCTTCGTCGCGGCCTCCTCGGACGGCTACGACATGGTGTTCGGCGACGCGCGCGATCTCCGCATCATGGAAAGCCTTGATGCGAAACAGTCGAAGGCGATCGTCCTCGGCGCGCGCGGTCTCGGCGCCGTCGAGGCCTTCAAGACGGCGACCGCGGAGCAGCCCTGCTTCATCGCTGCAAGCTCGATACAGGAGCGCGCTGAACTCGCCGCCCTCGGCTTCCGCGCCCACCTTGCTCAAGCCGAGCCGCGCGGACTGGAACTGGCGACGGACCTGCTGCAGCGGCTGGGCATCGACCAGGCGCGCATTACCGCCTGGGTAAAGGACCAGGCTGATCGTCGCGGCCTGCCTGACAATGCGACGGAGCTGAAGCCAGCGGTCGAAGCCGCCTAGCCCTGCATGGCCCGCATGCGCGGCTCGGCCAGCTTCACGACCGCCACAGCCAGCACGGACTTCAAAGCAGCGCCAATGAGAAATGGCTCTACGCCAGAAGCGAAAGCGGACTCGGCGCCGACCAGCAGCGCCAGACGCCCCCAGCCACAGGCCAGGATCAACGCGTGCCCCACGAGGAACACCACCAGCATCGGCGCCCACGCACGCAGCTGAGGCTGCTCGGTCAACCAGCCACAGACAAACGCGGCAAGTGCGAAGCCTGCAAGATATCCAGCCGTCGGTCCGGAGAAGGCGTCGAGCCCGCCCGCGCCGTCGGCAAGAAACGGTAGTCCGAGCGCCGCCTGCGTCAGCCATGTCGCGACGATCGCAAAGCCGAGCCGGGCGCCCGCCATGCCCGCAACCAGGAGCACCGCAAAGGTCTGCATCGTCATCGGCACCGGATACATCGGCGCAGAAATCCAGGAGGAGGCCGCGATCACCCAGCTTCCGATCAGTACGGCGCCGATGCGCCAGGCCGCCGGGCGCTCGGCAAGCCAGGCGCGCAAGGGCGCTACATGAATCTGACTCGTCATCCGGCGTCCCAACCTTGCCATCGACCCACAGCCTAGTACGCCCCGCGCCATAGGCTCCGCGCCGTGTTGCCGCATGGAGCGGATTCGTGCGTAATCCGCCCTCGCGCCACGCGCGTAGACCACCGTCCACCTGGAAGTGAAGCGCATGAAACCCTGGCCAGCCCTGTCCGCGATCCTGCTGGCGTGCCTTCCGCTCGCGGCATGCGCGACCAGCGAGATCCCGATCGCCGACCTTCGGCTGCAGTATGGCCTGCCCGCCTCTGGAACCTTCGAGCCGTCGCCCGGCGTGCGTGTTCATTATACGGATGAAGGCAAGCGCAGTGGGCGCACGCTCATCCTGGTGCATGGCTTTGCCGCCTCCGTCCATGCCTGGCGTCCATGGATCGATCGCCTCGTGGGCGATTATCGCCTTGTCGCCATCGACCTGCCCGGCCACGGACTGACGCAGACGCCATCCGGGTATCGCGCGACGCTCGAAGGCAATGCGCAACTGGTCGAGGATCTCGCCGCACATCTTGGCATCGACCGTTTCGTGCTCGCCGGCAACTCGATGGGAGGCGCTGTCTCGATGGCCTACGCCATGGAACATTCGGCGCGGCTGCAGGGGCTTGTCCTCGTCTCGCCCGCCGGCTGGCCGGGAGAGGGCGGCGGCGCGCCGGGAGGCTTCTCCCTGCTGAACAACGGCGCCGGGCGCTTCCTCCTGAAACTGGTGGACCCGCGCATCGTGGTCGGCGGCGGATTGAAGTCCGCCTATGTCGATGAAGCGCTGGTCACCGGCGCCGTCATCGATCGCTATGCCGAACTCGCCATGGCCGAAGGCCATCGCGACGTGCTACTCACGCAGCGCTCGCAACCCGAGACGCCATGGACGCCAGCATCGTTCGCAGCCATCCGCGCCCCGACGCTGGTGATGGTCGGCGAGAAGGATGCGCTCATCCCGCCGGCCAATGGGCGCGCGCTTGCCCGCGCCATCCCCGATGCCTACCTCGTCACCTACCCCGAAGGCGGACACCTGCCGATGGAACAGCTGCCCGACCAGACCGTGCAGCATCTTCTAGCGTTCATCCGCGGCCTGCCTCCGCGCTGACGCGCCGCGGAAAGCTGCTTCTTGCGCGCGACATGCAGGCCCTGCGCGAAATAGGCAGAACTCACCGCGCAACGCTCTGGCGGCTGTCTGCCGGATTCTGGCATAAGCAACCTCAGAGGCTGAGGAGAGCGGCATGAAGATCGGCGTTCCGAAGGAAATCAAGACGCAGGAATATCGTGTCGGCCTGACGCCCGAGAGCGTGATGGAGTTGACGCGCGCCGGCCACGACGTGTTCGTGCAGACGAGCGCCGGGCTGGGCCTCGGCTCCAGCGATGGCGACTATGTGCGCGCCGGCGCGAAGATGCTGGACACCGCCGCCGAGGTGTTCGCATCCGCCGAGATGATCGTGAAGGTGAAGGAGCCGCAAGCCGTCGAGTGCGCGATGCTGACGCCGCACCACACGTTGTTCACCTACCTCCACCTCGCCGCCGACAAGCCGCAGGCGGAGGCGCTGATCAGATCGGGCGCGACCTGCATCGCCTACGAGACCGTCACCAACGCCGCGGGTCGCCTGCCGCTGCTGCAACCGATGAGCCAGGTCGCAGGCCGCATGTCGATCAATGTCGGCGCGTATGCGCTGATGAAGACGCAGCGCGGCCGCGGCCTGCTGCTCGGCGGCGTGCCCGGCGTGCCGCCGGCCAATGTCGTGATCCTCGGCGGCGGCGTCGCCGGCGTGCACGCTGCCGAGATGGCCAACGGCGCGCGCGCCAATGTGACGGTGTTCGACCGCTCGATGCCGCGGCTCGAGGAGCTCGACGTCCAGTTCGCCGGCGCCGTCGATACTGTGTATGCGACACAGGCCGCCATCGACCGCGCCGTGATCGAGGCGGATCTCGTGATCGGCGCCGTGCTGATCCCCGGAGCATCTGCGCCCAAGCTGGTGACGCGTGAACACCTGAAGAGAATGCGGCCTGGCTCCGTGCTGGTCGATATCTCGATCGACCAGGGCGGCTGTTTCGAAACCTCGCGCCCAACCACGCATGACGACCCGATCTACGAGGTCGACGGCATTCTGCATTACTGCGTCGCCAACATGCCCGGCGCCGTGCCGCGCACCTCCACCTACGCACTCAACAACGTCACGCTGCCGTTCGCGCTCGACCTCGCAAACAAGGGCGCCAAGGCGGCGCTGAAGGCTGACAAGCACCTCGCCGAGGGGCTCAATGTGGCGGAGGGCAAGATCGCCCACGCGGCCGTCGCACGCGATCTCGACCTGCCGTTCGCCAAGCCGGCATGGCTCGCGGCATGAGGCGATGGCTTGCCGGCGCTGCCATCGCTGCGCTCGCTGCATGTGGCGGCGGGCCGGCGCCGCCCGACATGAAGGACCCGGTATCCGTCGCGCGCGCCTTCGTCGACGCCTACAACGCCAAGGACCTTTCTCGCATGCTGCCGCTGGTCGACCAGGTCAACATGGACGCGATCCAGGCTGCCCTCACTGACGGCCCCGACAGCGAGGCCTGGCAGGGCATCTTCGCGCCGCAGATGGTTGAGTATATCGGCCGCGAAGGCGGCAAGGTCGACGGCCCGCGCTATGAGGGGCGCGACGCGGTCGTGAAGGTGGCGACCTCCGACCTCGGCGACGTCTTCACCGTCGAGCTGAGCCAGCGCGAGGATGGCGACTGGCTGATCGTCGAGAACGCGATCCTGAGCGAACAGGAATTTGCAGAGCTGCCGACCGAGCCGAAGAAACGGCGCTAGAGCCGCAATGAAAAGGCCCGCTCGAACCGAGCGGACCTTTCAATCCAGAGCATCAGCTACCAGATCAGCGCGGCGTCGAGCTACGCATGTATTTGAAGAATTCGCTGTCCGGCGACAACACAAACGGCGTGCCTGCCTTGATCGAATTCTCATACGCCAGCAGCGAGCGATAGAAGGCGAAGAACTCAGCATCCTTGCCATAGGCGGCGGCGAAGATGCGGTTACGCTCGGCGTCGCCTTCACCTTCGAGGCGCTGGGCCTGCTGTTCGGCTTCGGCGACGATGACCCGCGCCTGCGCATCGGCCTCGGCGGTGATCGAGGCGAAGAGACCCTCGCCTTCCGCGTTATACTGGCTGATCTTCTGCTGAAGCTGCGACTTCATCCGGTCATAGACCCGTTGCGAGTTCGCTTCCGGCAGGTCGGCCTGGCGGATGCGGACGTCGATGATCTCGATGCCCAGCGTGTTCATCTGCGCCTGCAGCGCCGTGCGAACGCGCTGCATCAGGGTCGCGCGCTGTCCGGCGATGATGTCTGGCTGCGAGACCTTGCCGAGTTCGCCGCGAAGCGCTGCGGTGAAACGCAGGCCAAGCTGCTGCTCGCCGTTCCCGCCCGCGGCGCGGAAATACTGCAGCGGATTCTTGATCCGCCAGCGCGCGATGGCGTCGACGTTCAGGCGCTGCTGGTCGGCAGCGATAACTTCGGCGGCGTCGAGGTCGTAGCCCTGATTGCGCTTCTCATAGAAGCGAACGTCGTCGACCAGCGGAATCTTCAGGTGAAGGCCCGCGCCGTAGTTAGGCAGCTCGCTCTTTTCGGTCGCGTTGACCGTGTACTGCGCCGAACCGACGCGGATCACGATCGCCTGCTTGTCGACAGGCACGATGTAGAGAGCGTTGGCGAAGATGATCAGCGCGATGGCTGCGATGATCCCGCCGATCATAAGGGTGCGTTGTTGCATGACTATTGTCCCGTCGTCGGCGCCGGCTGGCGTCCACGCAGCACGTCCAGCGGAATGACCGGGACCGCGCCTGACTTGTTGTCGAGAATGACGTTGTCCGTCCGGCCCAGCACTGTTTCCATCATCTCGAGGAACATGCGCTCCCGCGTGACGCGCGGGGCCGCCCGGTATTCGGCATAGATCAGGTCGAAGCGGTCGGCTTCACCGCGTGCTTCGGAGACGCGTGCGGTCTTGTAGCCTTCCGCCTGCTGCAGACGAGCGCGCGCCTGACCTTCGGCCTGCGGCACGACACGGTTGCGGTGAGCGATGGCGTCGGCTTCGCGCTTGGCCTTGCCCTGCTCAGCGCCGGAGACCTGACGCTGGACTTCGGCCACTTCGTCCGGGGCCGTCGCCTTGCCGATCGCGATCGAGATGATCTCGACGCCGGAATCGTAGGTGTTGAGTGTCTGCTGCATCAGGGCGCGCACGCGCGTCTCGACGCCGGTACGGTCGCCCGTGGTGATCGGCTCGAAGGCCGACGTGCCGACGATCTCGCGCATCGCGCTCTCGCCGATCTGCTCGATCAGCACGTTGCGGCCGCCCTCTTCGTCGACCACGTTGAACAGGTACTTGCGCGGATCATAGATGCGCCAGTTGATGACGAAGCCGATGTCGACGATGTTTTCGTCGCCGGTCAGCATCAGGTTGGACTGGTCTTCGCCGCCGATGGCGGTGCGCTTCTCGGTGTTCACCTCGACGATGTAGTGCTGCTCGATCGGGCTCGGCAGGCGAACCTTGAAGCCTGGATCCTCGAAGCGAGCGAACGTGCCGAAACGGAGCACGACGGCGCGCTGGCGTTCGTCGACCTGATAGATGCCGGTGAAGACCCAGCCGACGATCGCAATGACGAGAAGGATCGCAAGGCCAGTAACGCCGAAGCCGCGGCCGCCGCGGCCTGCGCCGCCGCCCGGACCGCTGCCATTGCCGCCACCGCCCTTGCGCTTGAACCGCTCCTGCATGCGACGAAGCGTGTCTTCGAGGTCAGGGCGATCCTTTGCGCCGCCCGGAGCGCCGGGGGGCTTCTGGCCGCCAGGTCCGCCTGGCCTGCCCCACGGGCTGTCGCCATTGCCGCCGCCGCCACCACCGGAACCGCCGCCGCCCCAAGGGCCACCGCCCCCACTGCCCTTATTGTCGTTCCAGGGCATAGGGCCCTCCTTGCTGGCGTTGTTCGGGAGATTTCTGTCGTATTGTAGTTGAGCGCGCATTAAAGCGCCTTCAAGGGCTCGCAATAAGTCAGTTTCCCTATTGGCGCGATTGTATTTGTGCATGACGAAGGCGTGATTCAGCCTTGTGAAGACTTAAGCCTGACCAAGTTTAGTAACCGGCATTACTTGCCGTAGGGATTTTTTGGCCCGTCTGGCGGCCTTCTTGCAGCTGATTCCGCATGCTGGAAGCCGCATCCACCATGATCCGCGACATCGCCAGTCCACCGCCGGGCCTGGCGGGAGCGCGATCCGTGACGGTCGTCATCGCAGCGTGGCGCGCAGCCGCGACGATCGGGCGCGCCGTCGCCAGCGCTCTGGCGCAACCGGAAGCGGCAGAAGTCATTGTGGTTGACGATGCATCCGCAGA
>CAIKXW010000373.1 GCA_903831485.1 uncultured Alphaproteobacteria bacterium
CATTAAAGCGCCTTCAAGGGCTCGCAATAAGTCAGTTTCCCTATTGGCGCGATTGTATTTGTGCATGACGAAGGCGTGATTCAGCCTTGTGAAGACTTAAGCCTGACCAAGTTGGGTAACCGGCATTACTTGCCGTAGGGATTTTTTGGCCCGTCTGGCGGCCTTCTTGCAGCTGATTCCGCATGCTGGAAGCCCCATCCACCATGATCCGCGACATCGCCAGTCCACCGCCGGGCCTGGCGGACTCGCGATCCGTGACGGTCGTCATCGCAGCGTGGCGCGCAGCCGCGACGATCGGGCGCGCCGTCGCCAGCGCTCTGGCGCAACCGGAAGCGGCAGAAGTCATTGTGGTTGACGATGCATCCGCAGACGGGGATGCGACGCTGTCTGCCGCTCGTGCGGCGGATGACGGGTCGGGTCGGCTGACCGTCTTTGCGCTCGCGCGGAACGCGGGCCCCGCGGCTGCGCGGAACGCTGCGATCGCCGCCAGCCGTGCGCCATGGATCTGCGTCCTCGACTCCGACGACTTCATGCAGCCGGGCCGGCTCGGCGCCCTCCTCCAACTTGCCGGCGGCGGCCATGATCTCATCGCTGACGACCTGCTGCAGACCCCCGAGGGCCAGCCGCTTGCCGCGGGCAAGCTCCTCTGGTTCCGTGAGAATGCCGCTCCGTTCGACGTCTCATTCGGCGCCTTCGTCGACAGCAATGTCACCAGAG
This sequence comes from uncultured Alphaproteobacteria bacterium, assembly GCA_903831485.1. The sequence continues at coordinate 718 of CAIKXW010000373.1, forward strand.
CCTCGCGCCTGCGCCGTGAAATGGGTTTCCTGAAACCGCTCATGCGCCGCGCCTTCCTGGAGAAGCACGCCCTCGCCTATGACGAGGCCATGCGCCTTGGCGAGGACTACGACCTCTACGCCCGTGCGCTGAGCCTTGGCGCGAGGATGCGGCTTATTCCGTGGACGGGCTATGTCAGCGTGATGCGGGGGAACTCCCTGTCGCTCAACCATGGCCGCGGGGAGCTTGCAGCCCTCGAAGCCAGCGACGACCGTCTGCTGGCCTCTGGGCGGCTGTCGCCAAGCGATGTCGAGACGGTGAAGCGGCATCGGTTCAGCACAAGGTCGCGGATTGCGTGGATCGACTTCATGGCGGCGTCGAAGGCCGCAAGGCTTCACGACGCCGTCGGCGTACTGCTGAAGGACATGCGCCAAACGCCCTATGTCGTTCGCGGGCTTGCAAGGATGGTTGCCAGACGCTTTGGCGGCGCCCGGAAAGTCTGATAGCAGGGCGCGAAACCCGCCACCGTGAAGCGTCTCCGCCTATGCCCTCGCCCAGCGATAAACCCGGTCTTGAAGCCCGCGTCCGCGCAGCGCTCGATGGCGTGAAGGATCCGGTCAGCGGCAAGGGACTGGTCGCATCCGGCCGGGTGAGCGGTCTGGTGGTGCGCCCGGACGGCAAGGTCGGCTTCGTGCTAGAGACGGCAGTTGGCGCGGCGGACGAGCATCTGCGCAAGGCCGCCGAAGCCGCCGCAATCCGCGCGCCCGGCGTTAGCGCGGTCACCGCCGTGCTGACGGCCGAAGCAACAACCGGCGCACGCAGCGTGCCCGCAGCGCCGGCTTCCCGCCCGCTACCAGCGTCTCCGCCGGGGCAGGCGCCGATCGCGCGACCGGCGCGCGGCATCATCGCGGTGGCGTCCGCCAAGGGGGGCGTCGGCAAATCAACGGTCGCCATCAACCTCGCGGTCGCCGCAGCGCGCAGCGGCCTTCGCGTCGGCCTGCTCGACGCCGATATCTTCGGGCCGTCGCTGCCGACCATGCTGGGCGCGGTCGGCGTCAAACCCGACGTAAAAGGCAAGCGCATGCAGCCGGTGATGGCGCATGGCCTCTCCACCATGTCGATCGGCTACCTGGTCGATCCGGACCAGGCCGTCGTCTGGCGTGGTCCGATGGTGATGTCGGCGGTCAGCCAGTTGATAACCGACACGGACTGGGGCGACCTCGACCTGCTCTTCATCGACACGCCGCCTGGAACCGGAGAAGTGCAACTCACGCTGGTGCAGAAACTGCCGCTTGATGGCGCGGTGATCGTCTCGACGCCGCAGGAAGTGGCGCTGGCCGATGTGCGGCGCGGCGTCGCCATGTTCCGCAAGACGGCGGTGCCGGTGCTGGGCGTGATCGAGAACATGGCGTGGTTCGAACAGCAGGACGGATCGCGCGCCTATATCTTCGGACAGGGCGGGGCCGAGCGCACGGCCGCCGAACTCGGCGTGCCCTTCCTCGGCGCCCTGCCCATCCTGCCTGCCCTGCGCGAAGGGGGCGATGCGGGCGTGCCGGCGGCGACGGGCGCATCGAGCGCATCAGAAGCATTCCGCCTGCTGGCCGACGCCGTAAGCGAAGCGCTCGGCGCCGCACCGAACAAGCCGCCGCCGAAGATCATTTTCGAGTAGTCGCGCGTTTGGTAACGCGCTTGCCCGATTTCCGCTTGCCCTCCGGCGCGAGCCTTACCCACACAGGCGCATGGTCGCTGGGCTTCGGCTCGCCGCACGCCCAGAGATCGACGCCTGCCGATGCAAGCGGCGGCGCGATCGAGGGGCTCAGAGGAATGTGGTCGATGCGCAGCCCTCCGTTGCGCTCCCACCTGCGGCGGAAACAGTCTCAGAACGTGTAGATCGCCTTGTCCGGATTGAGTTCGCGGAGCGAGTACGTCCAGCCCTGCTTCAGCAGCTTGCGTTAGAAGCCCGCGAACGCCGTTGATGTTCCAGGTTACGATCCTCACGAGACGGATCTTGATCGCGCGGCGCAGGATCAACGAAAGTCGCCGACGCGATGCGTCGGTGCGCGCGTCATGCGTTGAGCTGGCTCGCGCCGTTAACCTGTATGAACGCCGCGTGTCATGGTGAGCCACAACTTAATTGCTGTGAGAGCGGATGAATCTCCTTGCGCTCTGCCGCGCCTGACTTAACGTTTTGTTTACGACCGAAGCCGTGGCGGCGCAGCGTCAATGCGCAGCATGGCAGGGAGTGGGAGGCGTGGCCCGGGGACTGCAAGTCTTAACGGGCATAGACGGGAGTAGCGTATGGGCCACACGGTTCGACTGCGCGGCGCCTTCTGGCCCCAGGATCACTGGGGTCGTGTGACCAACGCGGCGATTGCACGCGAACAGATTTCCCAACCTGCTCTCGAAGCCGGAGACGAAGCATCAGATGCTGCCCTCGAGCGCTTCAGCGAGCATCTTCATTCCGTCTACCTTTCCGGCCCAGCAGCGCGCGGACGGCCGGGCGGTCTCGCAGTTTTCATTCTGCTGCGCCTCGGCGCGACGCATCATGAGCGGCAGGGCAGCGATAGCTGGGGGTCCGCGCTGGCAGCGCAACTCCGCCGCCGCCATCCGCGCGTTGGCCGCGTTGCGATCGCCGTGTTTTCCTGGAAGGACGTGTTCACGACGGACGGCGCATTCTCGCCTGCCCGCTTCCGCCTTGCGGTCAACTCGGTCTGCATCGCCGGGCGCAACATGACGCGCATGCTGGCGCCGCAGAAACTCGATTCCGCTGCGATGAATGGCGACATTCTCGGCTTCCGGCCGCGCATGCTTAACGCGGCCGGGCGTCTGGCCGCCGCGCGCTCGCCGGAGCGGGTGCGCGCAGCCGCGATGGATGCGGGGCATTCGGTGCTCGCCGCAGGCTTTGCTCTGGTGACAGAGCGCGAGCAGATCTACACGGAAGACGCCGACCTTCGGCGCGACCTGTTCACGCTGAACTATCCCAACCGCACGCGCGACATGGGGCTGGCCTATGCGATGGCGACCCGCCCCTCGGCGGACGCCATGAAGGCGCTGGTCTTCATCGATGACGCCTGCCGCTGGATGACGCCCATGACGGATGCATGGCTCAACGCCAACAATCCGCAGCGGGCAGATCGTCTCAA
>CAIKXW010000374.1 GCA_903831485.1 uncultured Alphaproteobacteria bacterium
CGCCTTCGCTGTCCAGCTCGCCCTCAAGACCGCCAACAGGCAGAACCTCTACCGCCCAGCCTTCGTGATCCCAGTCGCGGGGCTCATTGCGCTGGTGGGGGCGTACTGGGCGCTGCAGCGGGTGGGCGTGCTGCCGGAGTAGGCGCCACGCGGGTCAGGATGAGAGATAGACATACCAGGCAGCAAGCAAGACGAGCCGCGCCGCAACCGCTGAGCCTGTCAGAGCTGACAGCCCAATCGCTGCGAGGCCTGCCACGGCGCCGGTTACCGACGCGATCGTCAGCACCTCAAGCGCCGGATGATGCAGGATTGCCGGCAGCCCGAGCAGAACCGACCAGATGATCCCTCCGACGATAAATGCCGCTCGCCGAAGCATTGGCTCATGAACCGCCAGCTTGGTCAGGGAAACGAACGGGCGCGCTTCACTTCGGCCGGCATGAGCGCTGAGCGCGAACGCAAGCACCAGAAGCCCGGCCGCACTGCCGCCATGACGAAAGTCTGGCAGCACCGCCGACACGCCCGCAGCGATGACAGCGAGCAGGGGAAACGCCCAGCCGGAACCGATCAGGCGCATCTCAGCAAACACCAGACCGACGGAACCAGCGACCGAGAACCTTGCCGGCGGCGCGTTGACGACCACGCGACCCGGCGGACGGCCGAACAAGCGGCTGAAGCGGCCCCCCAGGGCGGCCTTGCGACGCGCGCGATGCGGCGCGTGGAGCAACCCCGCCAGAACCGCCAGGCCAACGGCGATGCCGACCCACGCCAATCGCGACCCGAGATAGCCCGGAGAAAGCAGGCCCGCGAAGACGTCGAGCTGAACGCGACCGGGCGTGACCTCTCCGCCGCCGATGACAAAACTGTCCGTCCCTGCAGGCGCGCCGACCAGCAAGGGCGATGCAAAGCCGGTGAAGTCCAGCATGTTGGTGGCGAAGGTTCGCTCCGCGCCCATGGCGACGGCCGGCAAGACGATCGACGTCATCCATAGGACCAGGAAGACCACGTCGCCCCAGGCGCCTCGCATCAGGGGCCGCGCATCAAAAAAGGTCCGCAGGGCCGCCAGCCCCAACAACGCAGGCGCGGCGACCACCCAGAGCGAAAACGTGATCTCGGCAACGTTCAGGCCGCCCGACGGAATGACCAGCCATCCAAGAAAGAAGCCGGACAGCGTCAGAACCACCAGCATGGCCAGCAAGACCACTGCGTCGGCCGCGAAACGCCCCAGCGCGATCGCCACTCGAGAGGCCACGGTGACTTCCTCGACCTGCCATGGCTGGCGCCGCGTCGTGTTGGCGCGCAGGTACAGCCACGCCACCGGCAGAAGGAGCGTTGACACGACGATGCCGAGCGACACGCCAAGAAAGCCTGATGTCATCTCCGGCAATTGCCTGCCGATGATGATGCGAACGCCTTCAGCGTCAGGCCCCATCGGGATCATGTATCGCGCGGCAATCGGGGCCGCGATCAGCAGGAGCCACAGGCTGACTCTGCGCTGGTAGCGGCGAAGGGAACTGACCAAAGAGGACGCAAGCGCCCGCGCGGCGCTCACGGCGATAGCTCGAGCGCTTGCGGCGTCACCTGCCCCGCCTCGACGCGGAGCACGCTCGCTGCGTGGGGCCTCAGCCCTTCCGCCAGATGTGTCGTCATGACGACAACTGACCGCTTCGCGCGCTCCAAGATCAGGCCGGTTACCTTGCCGGCCGTTTCGGAATCCAGCTCCGCCGTCGGCTCGTCCAGCGCCAGCAATTCGGGCTCGCCCAGCAAGGCCTGCGCGAAGATCAACCGCCTGCGCATCCCACCGGAGAAGCTGGCGATGCGCCGGTTGATGTCGTCATGCAGACCGATCGCGGCGGTGATCGCCTGGAATTGCTGATCGGCCTGCTCCAGCTTCAGTCCCTTCAGCGCCGCCATGTGCATCGCGAACTCGCGCGCTGTCAGGTCGTCGGGCAGGTCCACGGCTTGCGGCGCATACCCAAGCGTCTTGCGCAAGGCGCGCCGGCCGGCGCCGCCCTTCCATGTGACCGATCCCTTGCTCGGACGCTCCGCCGTCGCCAGCAGCCGCAACAGCGTGGTCTTCCCGGCCCCGCTTGGCCCGACCAGGAGATTGAGCCCCGGCGCGAAGGTCAACGACACGTCGTCCAGCACGCGCTTAAGCGCGTAGTTCTTGCTGACACCCTTCAGCTCAAGCAACCGCACTCTCCCCGCCCGCCAGCACAACGAAACGCGCACGCGCCCGGTTACGGTAGCTGACGGAGTCATTTGGGAAAATGGTGCCCAGGGCCGGAATCGAACCAGCGACACGCGGATTTTCAATCCGCTGCTCTACCAACTGAGCTACCTGGGCGCACCACCTCGCGGCGATGAAGGCGGGATGTATAGTGGCAGGCCTATTCCGTGTCCATGCTCTTTGCGTCGCGGCGCAAGGGGTTGTTTTCAGGCGGATTCGAGGCGTCAAAGCCCTCCTCGCCTTCTTCCCCTGCCCGCTCCCCGGGAATCGCATAGCTGCCCTTCAGCCAGCGCGACAGGTCCACATCCGCACAGCGGCGTGAGCAGAACGGCTTGAAGGCTTGCTCTGCGGGCTTCGAACAGATCGGGCAGGCCATCAAACGCTCCTCACATCCGGCCGTGGTCCATGCGCCGGTGCGGCCTCCACCGTACAGCGCTGGCCGATGCGGTCGCCCAGCGCCTGTCGCCAGCCGATATGGTCATGGTCCAGCCAGGCTTCCACCTCCGGGCTGACACGCGCCACGAGACGCGATCCGCGATCCTGCCAGCCCGCCGTCTCGATCGCCCGGAGCGTCTCCAGCGCCGCGCGCTCGACCGAGGGCAATCCAAGCGCATCCGACAGCGGCCGCCCCCGCCGCGCGATCGCCGCCTCGACCACGCCGAGCCGCGACATCTCCAGCACATCGCTCGTGCGCCCGAGATAACCCGCCAGCACCTCGCGATACCGCGCCACCACCGCGCGGCGACTCTCCGCCTGTTTCATTCCGACAAAGTCGACCAGCACCAGCCCGCCCAGCGACCGCAGCGAGATCTGCCGCGCCGCCGCATCCGCCGCCGCGAGGTTCAACTCCTGCGCAAACCGCTCCGCATCGCCAACGCTCTTGCGCTGCCCGCCATCGACATCGATCACCACCGCGCCGCGGGCCATGTCGATCGCAATGTCGCCGCCGCCTTGAAGCTGCACGACGCCGTGCGATGCCTCGTCAATCGCTGCATCCACCAGCGTGCGCGCCTCCGCGCCCGTGATTGTCTGATCGACTGAAACGCCCTCCAGGAAGGGATCGGAAGGCGCCGCCGCATGCAGATCCGGCCGATCCGGCGCCGTCAGCTTGGGCGACACATCCGCCAGCGAGAGCAGCGGCCCCTTGTCCGCCCACGCTTCAGCCTTCACGCGGAACGCCGCCATCGCGCCTTCGATCATGCGCTGAGCTTGCGTCGGCTCAACCACGCCTTCGGGCGCGTGGCCAAGATCGACGAACCACCCGCGATTGCCGGGCACCCGCGAACGTATCCGGCCCCATCGGATCTCGCCAAGCACAGCGCGCGCGCCGCGTTCGCTCCAGCGTTCGAGATGCAACCGAAAGGCCCGCCCCTGTTCGTCGAGCAACAGCCGGCGCATCTCGCCAACTGCATCGTCGATGGCGAGCCGCGCCTTCACGCGCTCTTCCCCCACCGCCGCGCAATCGGAAAGCCAACCCCCTCCAGCAGCGCTGCCGTCTCATGGAGCGGTAGCCCAACGATGGCGGAGTACGAACCAGAAATCCCCGTCACGAAGCCGCCCGCCAGTCCCTGGATCGCATAGCCGCCAGCCTTGCCGCGCCACTCCTCGCTACCGATGTAGCCCTCGACGTCCACATGCGAGAGCCTTTTCAGCGCGACACGCGCCTCAACCAGTCGCGACGCCCGCCGCCCATCCGGAGCAAACACGGCAACGCCGGTGAGGACATCATGCTTGCGACCCGACAGCAGACGCAGGCAAGCCCGCGCCTCTTCCACGGTCTCGGCCTTGGGCAGGATGCGCCGCCCAACC
>CAIKXW010000375.1 GCA_903831485.1 uncultured Alphaproteobacteria bacterium
CCCGCCCGGCTCGGTCGTGCAGCTCGTCCCAGGCGAGGCGATGGTGAAACACCACCCCGGCTACAACGCCGCGACGAACGACTGGGAGTTCTTCGAACTCGACGCCCAGCCCACCGGCACCAAGATCCGTGTTCGCGGCGCCACCGACGTTGTCAACCAGTTCGGCGGCAACTGCCTCACCTGCCACGCGCAGGCGGAAGCCAAGTGGGACATGATCTGCGAACAGGGCCATGGCTGCGCCCCGATCCCGGTCACGCCGGTAATGGCCCGCGCCATCCAGAACACCGACCCGCGCTGCCCGAAGATCGAACTGCCCGCCGACCAGCAGGCTGCCCTCAAACAGCTGATGGCGTTCCGCGCCGCTGCGCAGCCACAGGCGCAGTAGGCCTCATCAACCGGGCATCGAAAACTGGATCATCAGCGTCTTGTCCTTCTGCGCCAGGGTGCAACCTGGCGCAGAGCCCTCACGCGCGGCATAGCGAATCTTGTGCGCCCCCTTGAGGGCCGCGTCTCCAAAATGCTTCAGCGGCGCCGCGGCCAGCACCCTCGGGTTGTAGGCGCGGCCTGCTTCGTCGATGTCGAGCTTCAGGATTATGGTGCCGATCATCCCCCGGTACACTGCCGATGAAGGATAGTCCGGCAGATCCGTTTTCTCGTTCGGCGATACGATACACACACCCTCAGGCAGGGGCGGATTGATGCGCGGCGCCGCGGCAAGATACTCCGGCGACTTGGTGTATTTCGCCCACTCTTGCGTGATCTGCTCGTCGTCCTTCAGCCGATTGCGAGCAATCAGATGGGCGCGAAGAGTGCTGCTCCACGCCATGGTATCGTAGTATACTTCCTTGAGTTGCGTGATGTCGGCGCCTTCCGGCGCCGCGCCGATCGCGGTGGTGATGCGCTGCTGCAGTTGGCCCATGCTGCGGTAGGCGGGCTCCTCACTCTCCAGCATGTAAGTCGCAGCAACGCCGAGAAGCTGAAACCGGAAACTGGCATCGACATAGCACAGGCGGTTCACAGTCAGCCTGTCGCCCAGCGCAGCACTCGCGACGGCGTCGCGCCATACGCCTTTCTCGAAATCGTACGCCGTGACCTTGTCAGCCGAGAGATAGGTGATCAGGTCGACGCTCGGGTGCGCAGCACGCGCCTGAAGCAGCGTGAACAACCTCCCCCGCGTGTCTCCGTTCGGCCTGATCCGATACTCGGCCAGGCGCCACAGCAGATCAGATGCGATCACGAGCACCGGCTCCTCCGCCGCAACGCGGCTCGCTGCAGACGCCGCCTCGCCATACGTCTTCGCCGCAGGGAAATCGCCCGAAAGATAAGCCGCGAACCCGAACTCCCGCGCGATCACCGCAAGGTCCTTGCGCGACTTGTCGAGCCCCGGCCACGTCGAGGCCGCCGCCGCAGCCGCCGCCTTGTAGTCCTTCACCTTCATCGCCGCGTTGAATGACTTGATGTCGGCCAGCGATGGCGCCGCCAGCGCAACGATCCCCGCCGCAAGCAGGAGTCCCCGCAACATCCCTGTTACACGCATGACGACCCCAACACTTGAGCTCGGAATCTATCACAGCCGCGACCGCGCTGGCCAGCGCGCGCCCCGCCGGAGTCTTGCGTTTTCCCACCCGATAGCGCCAATGAAACCAGGACGACAAAGGGGCCCGGGTCATGCGTTACACGCCTGTCGCAATCGCGAGCTTGCTCGCTCTCGCCGCCTGCGCCACCTCGCCCGCCGCGATTACCAGCGGCGCGCCGGTGCAGGTGAACCTCCTCGCCATCAACGACTTCCACGGCAACCTCGATCCGCCCGGCGGCGGCGTCTTCGTCATCGACCGCGCCAACCCCGCCACGCGCAGCAGCGTACCCGGCGGCGGCGCCCCGCGCCTCGCCACGGCCGTGCGTGAACTCTCGCAGCGCCCCAACACCGTGATGGTCGCAGCCGGCGATCTCATCGGCGCCTCCCCGCTTCTCTCCAGCCTCTTCCACGACGAGCCCACGATCGAAGCGCTCTCCGAGATGGGGCTCGCCATCACCTCCGTCGGCAATCACGAATTCGACGAGGGCTGGCAGGAACTCAAGCGCATGCAGACAGGCGGCTGCCATCCCGTCGACGGCTGCAAGGGTCCCAAACCCTTCGCCGGCGCGAAGTTCGAATACCTCGCCGCCTCCACCTTCCGCGATGACGGCACGACGCTCTTCCCGCCCTACAGCATCCGCGAGTTCGACGGCGTGAAGGTCGGCTTCATTGGCCTCACGCTGGAAGGCACGCCCGATGTGATCACCCCCGCCGCCCGCGCCGGCATCCGCTTCGCCGACGAAGCCGAGACAGTGAACGCGCTCGTCCCGAACCTTCAGCGCCAGGGCGTCGAAGCAATCGTCGTCCTGCTCCACGAAGGCGGCTTCACCACCGGCGCGCAGGACGATTGCCGCGGCCTGTCCGGCACGATCATCGACATCGTCCCGAAATTCGACAAGGCCGTCGACGTCGTCGTCACCGGCCACACCAACGGCATCTACATCTGCACCGTCGACGGCCGCCTCGTCACCAGCGCCGGCGCTTACGGCACGCGCGTCACCGATATCCAGCTGCTGATCGACCCGGTCTCGAAAGATGTCATCGGCGCAAAGGCGCGCGACGTGATGATCGCCGCCGACGCCTACGCCGAAGATCCGGCCCAGGTCGCCCTCATCAATGCCTACCGCACCCAGGCCGAGCCACTCATGAAGCGCGTCGTCGGTTCAACCAGCGCCGTCATCACCCGCGGCCGCACGGAGACCGGCGAGACGCCGCTCGGCGACATCATCGCTGATTCAATGCTCGCCGCCGCCCGCCGCGCCGAACCGGGTACGCGGATCGCCTTCATGAACCCCGGCGGCATCCGCGCCGACCTGCCGCTGAACCCCGGCGGCCAACTCACCTTCGCCGACATCTTCGCCGTCCAGCCCTTCGGCAACGACCTCGTGGTCGTCACCCTGACCGGCGCCGAAATCGAGACCGTGCTGAAGCAGCAATACCAGCCAAGCGGCAACAACATCCTGCAGGTCTCCGACGGCTTCGAATTCACCTGGCGCCAACCCGCCGGCCAGCCGATCGAAATCATCCCCGGCTCGGTCAAACTCAACGGCGCACCTCTCGTCCCCACACAGACCTACCGCGTCGTCACCAACAACTTCCTCGCCGGCGGCGGCGACAGTTTTACCGCCTTCAAATCCGGCAAGGACAAGGTGACTGTCGGCTCAGACCTCGAAGCCCTCGAAGCCTACGTGGCCGCCAACAGCCCCTTGGCTCCGGCGAACAAGGGCCGCATCAAGCGGG
>CAIKXW010000376.1 GCA_903831485.1 uncultured Alphaproteobacteria bacterium
CTGACCGACGAGGAACAGACCACGAGCATCTCGGCCAACGGCTTCCGCAATGAAGACCTCGGCCGTTACCAGACGTTCGCGTTCACGCCGCCGCGCATGTTCGGCGTCGACCTGCTGGTAAACTACTAGGCCTGCGCGCGCTTCGGCGCGCACCGGTTGGTGATCCAAGACTGCGCCGGTCCCTCACGGGGCCGGCGCTTTTCGTTTGGCCCTCCCGGTCAAATCACAGGCTGACGTCGCGTCGAGGCTCATAAGCGGAGATTGACCCGGGCGGCGTCTCGCGCGCGAATGTGGCGTCACGCTGAATGCGGCGGACGCATGGGAGGAGCGGTCATGAAGAAGGTGCTTCTGGGCATTGCGATGCTGGCTTTGGCCTGCGGTCACGCCGCAGCGCAGGAGAGCTGGCAGCCGCCGCGGACGCCGGATGGCAAGCCGGACCTGCAGGGGACATGGAGCAATGCGAGCCTGACCACGCTGGAACGTCCGGCGCAGTTCAAGACACAGACGATTCCGGCCGACCGCGCGCAGCAGATGGAACAGGCGCGGGCGCGGATGATGGCGGCGTCGAACGCGCCATCCAATCCCAACGAGGGCGCGCCGACCGATGGCAACGCAAATGCCGGCTACAATGCGTTCTGGATCGATCCCGGCACGCAGTACGGCGTGGTGAAGGGCGAGACGCGGTCGTCGTGGATCATTGATCCGCCTGACGGCCGCATTCCCTACACAGCTGCAGCGAAGGAGCATCTCGAGGACCGTCTGGCCAAGGTACGCGGCACATGGGACGGGCCCGAGATCCGGCCGCAGGGTGAGCGTTGCATTGTCGGCTTCGGCTCGACCGCCGGCCCGCCAATGATCAACGTGCTGTACAACAATCACTACCAGATCGTGCAGACGCCGACGCATGTGGCGATCACCGTCGAGATGATCCACGACGCGCGCATCATTCCGATCGGCGAGAAGCGTGATGCGAAAGGCTTCGACACCTGGCTAGGCAATTCGGTGGGCTGGTGGGAGGGCGACACGCTGGTGGTGCAGACGCGCAACTTCCACCACGACATCCGGGTGCGGCCGAACATGGGCGATAGCTACTATGTCGGCGAGAACCCGGTAGTGACCGAGCGCTTCTCGCGCGCAGGGCCGGAGGCGATCCACTACGAGTTCGTGGTGGAAGATCGGGCAGCCTTCACGCGCCCCTGGCGTGGGGAGATGACGCTCACGTCCAGCAAGGAGCCGATGTACGAGTACGCCTGCCATGAAGGCAACCACGCCCTGCCCGGCATTCTCGGCGGCGCGCGCATGGACGATCGCGAGGGACGTGTGACGGGGATTGTTGGCGATTCCGAATAGCGGCTCAGGCTGAATCCAGGCCGCTGAAGATCGCGCGCACCAGTCGGTCGACGATGTCCGGCCCGGCGGCAAATGTGAGGTCGCGAATGTCGGATGCGACGTTGACTGCGGCGTGCACGAGTGCGCCGGCAATGGCGGGATCCACCGGGCGGATCGAGCCGTCGGCGATGGCGTCGGCGATCATGGCCCCGAACTGGCGGCTCACGCGGTCGGACTGTGAGATGATCTCGACCTGATAGGCGTGAGGCATCGACGAGAGGACCGAAGCGCGCAGCAGCGGCCCCTCGGCGCCGAGCTGGAACCGGATGAGACCCGCCACGGCGGAGATGAGGCGGTCACGTTCCGCGCCCGGCAGCGCACGCGCCCTGCGCTGCGCCTCGCTGGCGATGTTGGACGAGCGGCGGAAACAGGCGGCGACAAGATCGTCCTTAGCCTCGTTGTGATGATAGAAGGCGCCTTTGGTGCGGTTCAGGCTCGCCGAGATACGGTCCACCGATGCGCCGCGATAGCCATGCGCGTTTATCTGGCGCGTGGCGGCGACGAGAAAGCTTTCCTTCGCCAAGTCGGTCGCGCCGGTGCGCGTATCCACGGGGCATGGCGCGTGGGCGTCTGCGGCGCGGATCATGCCGTGGACGACCAGGTCGGACATCCGCGCGGCGAAGCGAGGAAAGAGATCGAGGTCGTACCCGTCGAGCCAGGAACTGGACCAGGCGAGCTGTTCGAGCAGCAGGATGGCGCGGATGGTGCGGTCTGCTGCATCGAGGCGGGCGAGTTCCGGCGCATCCAGCAGGCCGCGCACGCGGTGGAACATACGCTTGTAACCTTCAGCCACGCGCGCGCGCGGGGGGCCATCGAGGGCTCGGATTGCGGCGAAGGAAGCCAGCGGCGCGGCCTCACCCCTGCGCATGTCGGCGTCGCGAGCCACATGGAGGCCGATCAGACGCGCGATCCGGGAGGCTGCGTCCGTTTCGGCCTCCGCCGCGTCGAGCATGCCATGCAAGGCGGCGAAGCCTGCTTCAAGGCAGGCGACCGCCAGCTCCTCCTTCCGGGGGAAATAGTAGGTCACGCCGGTTGCCCGCAGGCCGATCAGTTCGGCCACGGCCGTCAGGTGCATGCCGTTGAAGCCCTGGTCGTTGAGAACGGGGATTGCGGCCGCGATGATGTCGGCGCGGCGGCGCTGGAACCGGTCGCCTGGGACCGCTCCCGCTGTCTCATCCTGGGTTTCCCCTGTCATGACACCTACGCTTCCCGTGCCACGCGAAACCGCTTCCGATCACTCAACCGCGAATTCCGCGCCGCGGCAATCATCAGAAAGGCCCGTTTTTGCGCCATGAACCGGGGATTAACGAAAAACTCAGCTTGTTGGCTTGAGCCTTGCTCCATGGTTTCGAGGAACCATCAGGGATGGACCCCATGACTAGCTATGAGCAACTCGCACGACGCTACTGCGCCTTGATAGGCGAAGATGCCGATGACCGGATCGACGGCGTTCCCGTCTGGCGCATCGCCATGGCCGATCTCGAGGCCGCGATGAACGCGCTCGACACCTTCGGGCTCGACGTTCGGACGACTTTCCACGAAATCGCTGAAGCAACCGAAGCGCCCAAGCCGAAGAACTTCTTCATCCGCCGCGTCGCCTGATCCAAACCTTTCGATACGTGCCTGCTGATGCGTGCCTGCCGATCCGTCCTGACGTCCGTCGGGTTCAGGACTTACGCTTCTTCGCCGCCCCTTCCTTCATCAGCGCGCGCGTTGTTTCAACGACCGCATTGTCCTTTGCGACCTCTTCCGGCGACAGCTGTTCGAAGGGGATGAGCGTCTTGCGCGTCCGGTAGTAGTCGCTGCGGCCGCCGGGACGCCAGCCATCGAGAAAGCGGTCGAGCATCCAGCGTTGATGCTCCAGCTTCGCCATCGCCATATCGGGCTCGTCAGGTGTCGGAAACGCGCCAGCGGCCGGCGGCAATTCGTGGCACTCGCGATAGCCGCCGTCGGCGGCAAGCCAGCGGCCGAGATCGTAATTCCTCACGAACGCCTTGGTGCGCATGTGCGCCGCAGCGCGGCGGTTGGAGACGCGGAGCTGGTCGGTAAGTTCGTCCCACGATTTCGCAGCGCCGGTTACCGCGCCTGCGTTGCGCCGCTCATGGCTGGCGAACTGGCGCGTGTATTCCTCGTGATAACGCCGGGCCTGCGCGTCGTAGGGATTCTCCAGCATGCCCGCACCATCGAGTGCTGCGGGCCAGGCGCCGAAAGAGACGACGCGGAGATTGCAGAGCTTTCCTTCGGCAAGCGCCTGCTTCTCGCGCTCTTCCTGGACATCTGCAGGACCGCCGACCAGACCGACGCCGTGGCGCACGCTCGGCAGGCCGGCGCCATGCTGGGCGCAGAGGAAGATCGGTGCGCGAAAGAGGTCGTGGCGCAGCGCCATGGCGCGGATGGCGAAGGCGAGACCCAGCGGCTGGTTTTCGAGGTCGATCGCAACATAGACAGCGCAGACCGGCGCCTTCGCCGCGCGCTTCTTCAGGCGGTCGATGAGGCCGTCGGCGCGGGTGTCGGCGAGACGTAGATCGCCGGCGATGAATTCGAAGTCGACGTGCTTGACGAGCTCCTCGTGTCGGCCGCGGAAGTCCGGCTCGACGGTCGTGATAGCCAGCGGATCGACGACGGTGACCATCAGCTTGTGATCGCCGGGCGTGACGCAGGTGACGACGAACTCACGGGCGATGGCCTCCCCGACCTGTCCGAACCCGACGACCAGAATATGCTGGACGCTCGCGCCGATCGCCTGAGCAAGGAGGTAGGGCGGGTGGGCAAGCATGACCTGCCGCGCGGCGCCGCCGGCGTATGAGAACGGCATCAGTCGCGGCGTAGCGCGCTGGTCGATCGCGCGGTCGCGGCTGAGGCGGTCACGGATCCATGGATCGGCGATGTGCGCCAGCACCTCGGCCTTTGGGCAGGCGCGCGCGGCCTGATATGCGGTCTGCCAGGTGTCGGCGTCATCGCCCTCGTCCACGACTATGCGGCGCGCGGACCCAGCCCTGGCGTGGCGCAGCTGGGCCTTGAGCTGGCCGCGGCGCTGCCATGTCGCGAGGCGGTGGCCGGTGGACATGCGCTCGGAGGCTAGATGGATTGCTCGTCCCTTGAACATGGCGTTGTGGGCTGCTGCATATTCCTGAGCGGCGGGGCCATCGCCGATCACGACATGGTGCCGTCCGATGAAGAGCGCATACATGAAATCCGACAGGCGCGAGCCAATGGCCAGCGCAAGCAGGCGGAGACCGACGAGGAGCGAGGCCAGCACGCCAAGGGCGCGAGCGTATTCAAGGAGAGGGGCGGCTTCCGTGTTTTGTACGGGGTCGTAATAGATGTCCGACAGCAGCAGCACCTTCACGGTGCGAACGGCGATGTCGATGATGTCCGGCGCGTCTTTAGGCGTACCAAGTTCGATCAGCCAGCCCATTGCCGCCAAGGCCAGGGCTGCGATGCCGGAGAGGATCGCGAGTGTCCACCACACGGTGAGGAAGGCCCTGCCACGGCCGCCGACAGGACGCGCACTCACCTCGGCATGGGCGACGACCATGAGCGATATCCCCTTGCCTCCCGAGGGAGGGTGTACGGACGTTAGGGGCAAATTGCGACCGCCGCAAAGGCTACAGTGTGAAGAATTCGCGTGCTACCAAGGCAATGCTTCCAAGGGTGGCGACGGACTGTAACGGCGGCCGAGAATGAAAAAGAGCGCTTCGGAACCCGATGCGGAAGCGATCCAAAAAATCGCGCACGTGATGCATGAGGCCGTGCGCGCCTGGCAGAAGGCGAACGGACAGACGCCCGCCCCGCCCTGGTCGCGCGCGCCGAAATGGATGAAGGACGCGTCGGTCGTCTCAATCAAATGGCGTATCGCAAATCCGAACGCGCCCGCGTCGGCCCAGCACGACCAGTGGATGGCGCAGAAAAAAGTCGATGGCTGGAAGTTCGGGAAGGCCAAGGACGCGAAGAAGAAGACGCATCCGATGATGATCCCCTATCGCGACCTTCCCGCATTCGAGCAGCGCAAGGATGCGCTGGTGAACGCGGTGGTGGATGCTTTGACCTGAGCGCTACGTCTTGGCAGCTTCCTTGGCCATCCGCTCGGCGTCTGCCTGCGGGAAGCCGAGCTCAAGCAGCACTTCAACTGTGTGTTCGCCGAGCAGCGGGGGCTCGATGCGGATGTCGGCGGGGGTGCCGGTGAATTTCACCGGGTGCTGCATGGCGAGATAGGGGAAGCCTGCCGGGTGGCTGCGCTCGTGGATGAAGCCGGTTTCGCGCAGGTGCGGGTCTTCGAGAACTTCCTGCAGGGTCGAGCATCGCGCACAGGGGATGTCGGCCTTGCCGAGAAGCTCGAGCCATTCATCCGTTGTCTTGCTAGCGGCGACTTCGCCGACAAGTTGATACAGCGCGCCAATGTTTGCGGTTCGAGCATTGTAGGTGGAGAAGCGCGGATCTTCGGTCATGACTTCGGGGCGGCCGCCGAGTTCGAAGAACGTCACCCACTGCTTGTCGCTGTAGGGCATGATGCCGATATAGCCGTCCTTCGTCGGGTAAGGCATACGGTTGATGCTGGACGAACGTGTATAGGCCATTTGCGCCATCGGCGGCTTGAAGGTGTGGCCGTAGAGGTTCTCGACGAGATTGAAGGCGGTGAAGGATTCCAGCATTGGCGCCTCGATGAACTGGCCCTCGCCCGTGGTGGCCTTGGCGTAGAGGCCCGCGATCGTGGCGTAGGTTGCGTGGAGGCCGGAGACCTTGTCGGCCATCAGGGCAGGCATGTAGCGCGGCGGGCCGCCATCGCGGACGTGGAAGAGGTCGGCAATGCCGGAGCCTGCCTGGATGAGATCGTCATAGGCAGGTTTGCCCGCATACGGACCATCTGCGCCGTAGCCTGCGCAATGGACGTAGATGATGTCGTGCTTCAGCGCCTTCAGGTCTTCATAGCCGAGGCCGAGGCGCTTCAGGCCGTCCATACGGACATTGGTGAAGAAAACATCGGACTGCTTCACGAGACGGCGCAGCGCCTCGAGGCCTTCCGGATTCTTGAGATCGAGAAGGATGGCGCGCTTGTTGCGGTTACAGCCCATGTAGATGGCGCCCATGCCGGGCGCAGGCGACGGGCCGGCGTGGCGCATGATGTCGCCCGCGCCGTTTTCAACCTTTATGACGTCGGCGCCCATGTCGCCCATCAGCTGCGTGGCGTAGGGGCCGAGCACGACAGTGGACAGGTCCAGGATCTTCACGCCCGCAAGCGGGCCGGTCGACGGGCTGGTCACGCGCGTTCACTCCCCGGTAGTTTGTGGCTTGCTATCGGGCGGTACGGCGGCAGGCGCAAGGGCGGCTCCCCATGGTCACGGCGGCTTGATGGCTGTGGCGCCCAAGCGACGGGATTTGCGGGATTTCGCCTGTGACGCCAAGGCACTTGCATTGGGCGCAGACTAGAACCATTCTAGGCGTGCAATGAAGACAGAGACCCGACTCCAGTCTGCCGGCCTTCGCGCGACCCCCAAACGGATCGCGATCGGCGGCCTTTTGTTTGACGGTCTGGACCGGCACGTCACAGCCGACGACGTTGCGGCAATGGCGCGGAAGGCGGGCGTGCGGGTGTCGCTGGCGACGGTGTACAATACGCTCAACCAGTTCGTCTCGGCGGGCCTGATGAAGCGCATCACCCTGGATACCGAGCGGACCTATTTCGACACCAACGTTTCTGATCACCACCACCTCTTTTTCGAAGAGAATGGCGTGCTGCACGACATTCCCGGCGACTCGATCCGTGTGGAAGGGCTTCCGGAGATTCCGGCGGGATCCAAGGTGCGGTCGGTCGAGGTGATCGTCCGCATGACGGGCACGCAAACCTAGCCCCGACCTGCTCGACCTCAATCTGCCAATCTGACGTGGGACTTTCGTGCGGCCGACGCTGACGATTGCATAACGCAATGCGCAAACGCCGGTGTCTGACGGAGCGGGACGCGAGATGGCGGGACCCGGGCGGAAATGACCCCGACGCATGAATCGCCTTAACTTGCATCAACGACGGGAACCGAGAAGCAGTCGAGTTCCTTGTTCCCACGTA
>CAIKXW010000377.1 GCA_903831485.1 uncultured Alphaproteobacteria bacterium
GGGCGACCGATGCGCACCTACGCCAACGTGATCGAGGCCATCGGCCGAACGCCCCTGATCAAGCTCCGCCGCGCGTCCGAACTCAGCGGCGCAAACATCTATGGCAAGGCCGAGTTCCTGAACCCCGGCCAGTCCGTCAAGGACCGCGCAGCCCTCGGCATGATCCGCGACGCTGAAAAGTCGGGCGCGCTCAAGCCGGGCGGTGTGATTGTCGAGGGAACGGCAGGGAACACCGGCATTGGCCTCGCCGTGGTCGGCAACGCGCTGGGCTATCGGACCGTGATCGTGATGCCGCGCACCCAGAGCCAGGAAAAAAAGGACGCCGTGCGCAGCCTCGGCGCGAAGCTGGTCGAGGTGGACGCCGTCCCCTACGCCAACCCTAACCATTACGTGAAGTATTCCGCCCGCCTTGCTGAAGAGATGGCGAAAACGGAGCCGCTGGGAGCCGTGTGGGCCAATCAGTTCGACAACATCGCCAACCGCCGCGCTCACTACGAAACCACCGGCCCCGAGATCTGGGAACAGACGGACGGCAAGGTCGATGGGTTCGTCTGCGCGGTCGGTTCCGGCGGCACGCTGGGAGGCGTGTCGATGGCGCTGAAGGAGCGGAGCCGCAAGATCCAGATCGGCCTGGCCGACCCCGGCGGCGCATCGCTTTTTTCGTACTACAAGACCGGCGAGCTGAAGTCCGAGGGAACGTCCATCACTGAAGGCATCGGCCAGTCGCGCATCACCGCGAACCTGGAGGGTGTGGAGGTCGATGACGCCTGGCGGATAGACGACGCTGACGCCCTCCGGATCGTGTTCGACCTTACACGCGAGGAGGGAATGTGCCTTGGCGGCTCGTCGGGGATAAACATCGCCGGCGCGATCGAACTGGGCCGGAAACTGGGCCCCGGCTCAACCATCGTCACCATCCTGTGCGACTACGGCAACCGCTACCTGTCAAAGCTCTACAACGGCTCTTTCCTGAAGGAAAAAGGCCTGCCCGTTCCGTCCTGGTATGAAAGCTAGGCCAGCAGCCGTGTCGCGATATAACCGACGCCCGACCAGAAGGCGGCGCAGAACAGCACGACGACCAGCGTCACCTTCCACCGGCCCCAGCGAGGCTCGTGAGCGAGTGCGTCTTCATCGGCGTCGCTGCGGCGGAGGCTGCCTGCAAACGGCGCGCCTGTTTCGCCTTGCAGCGGGGCGCTACGCCAGATCGACTGATGCTCTGTAATTGCCAATCGCAACTCCAACACATTCGATCGACCCGCAGTAGAGAACGCGTGAGCGACCTTGCTGTCACAATTGGACAGGCGGCTTAAGAATCCTTCAAGCCTGCTCGGGAACTAAGTTTGCTGATCGCGCCGTCAGCTTCGTCAGGGAATCGTCAGTGACCGCAGCGTCAGCGTTACAGGCTTGATAGTATCCGACAATATTGCCGCGCTGCGGCGTGTCAGTAGGCGCCGAGGCCAAGCAGTACGACGGGGATCGCAAGCATGCAGATCCGTAGGTCCTGCCAGATCGACCAGTTCATCACGTAGCGTACATCGAGCGCGACGCGTTCTGGATAGGTGAGCCGGTTGCGGCCCATGACCTGCCACAGCCCAAGCACGCCTGGCCGGACTGCGGTATAGAAAGGATAGGCCGATCCGTAGCGATTAACTTCGGCAGCGGTGACGGGCCGGGGGCCGATCAGGGACATCTCGCCACGCAGGATGTTCACAAGCTGCGGCAGCTCATCGAGGCTGCTCTTGCGAAGGATGCGGCCGACGACAGTCACGCGCGGATCCTTCCGGAGTTTCTGATAGCTGCTCCACTCCTCCCGAGCGACCGGGTCATCCTCAAGGAGCTGGGCAAGACGCACCTCTGCATCCACACGCATCGAGCGAAACTTCAGAACCATGAATTGCTGGCCATCGCGCCCGACACGCAGCTGTCTGAACAGGGCCGGCCCTGGATCGAAGACCTTGATCGCCGCATAGATGGCCATCAGCAGCGGCGACAGGAAGACGAGCAACGGAAACGCGACGAGGACGTCCATTGCCCGCTTGAGGCCGCTGGTCTGCACGCGATAGCTGGGTCCGGCGACCGGAGCATCGCTCCAGACCTCGAACCGGCCAGCTTCGAGGCCGCCGCCATCATCCATTGCACTGTCCTTTGGCGGACCCGTCGTGGCCATCCGCAATGATGGCAAACGCAATACCCGGACCAGTGAGCAGCGCATTGGCGGGTTCCACAGACCGCGGTCTGCGGCGACCGTTTCTGGCCTCGTTCATGCGCCGGCAGGGCTGATATTCCCGGTGAGCGCGAGTTCACTGCCGCCGATGCGCGACGAACGGGAGCAATCATCCCATTAGCCATGTTCGCTCGAGGAAAGCTGCGATCGAGATGCAAGACATGGGCTTTGCGCCCGGCGCGAAGCTTTGAAAAAACAAGACAGATCGAGATTTCCGCCGCCAGGCTGTCGCGTTTCCGAACAGTTGCCGCCAGCCACCGTCAGCCCGGCAAGAGCACCAGCCGCGGCGCGCATTAACAATACATCTCTCGGCGTCATGCGCCGATCCATCCCGCTTTTCCCCTGTTGCGAGCATTGACTTCACATACTCGCCTTGCCGGAGCGTGCGGCTCTGGCTAGGTGGAAGCGGTCATTCGTCAGAGCATGGAGCCGGCCCCGATGGTCGCGCCTTTCACACCGGAAAAGCCGGTCATTTCGGCCGAGTGGCTGAGGACGCATCTCGCCGCGCCGGACGTGCGCGTCCTCGATTGCACCTGGTTCATGCCTGGATCGCCGCAGACCGGGAAGCAGGCCTATGACGCGCACCACATTCCCGGCGCGCGGCATTTCGATATCGACGATATCGCCGACACAACCATCCCCCTGCCCCACATGCTGCCGCCGCCTGAGAAATTTTCCTCGCGCGTCCGGCGGCTGGGACTTGGCGATGGCCACCGCATCATCTGCTACGACCAGAACGGGTTCCTAGCTTCCGCCCGCGCATGGTGGATGTTCCGCGCGATGGGCCACGCAGACGTCGCCGTACTGGATGGCGGCTTCAATACCTGGCGCGAGGCCGGCGGCGCCGTCGAAGACCTGCCGCCGCACTTCATGGCGGACCGGCACTTCACGGTCCGCCCGCGCCGCGACCTTGTCCGAAATCTCGATCAGATGAAGCAGACGGTAGGCGGCGGGGCAGCACAGGTGGTTGACGCCCGCTCCGGCCCGCGCTTCCGCGGCGAAGTCGAAGAGCCGCGCCCCGGCCTGCGCAAGGGGCACATGCCCGGCGCCTTGAACGTTTACTATGCCGACCTGATCGCCGCTGACGGGCGCCTCAAGCCGGAAGCAGAATTGCGGGCGGCGTTCGAGAAAGCCGGCGTCGACCTTTCCCGGCCTATCATCAACAGCTGCGGATCCGGCGTCACGGCCGCCATCGCAGCGCTCGCACAATCCATGGTCGGGCACGACGACGCTGCCGTCTATGACGGGTCGTGGGCCGAGTGGGCGCAGCCGGAGAGCGGCGGCGCGGTCGAGACGGGCTGAACAATGGGCGAGGAAGGCAAGTCGGGACGGCCACGCGGCCTCGGCACGCGCCTCACCCACGCAGCACGCGATCGCAAGCTCACACTGGGCGGCGTCAATCCGGTCGTCCAGAAGGCGTCAACGGTCATCGTCGAAAGTGCATCGAAGCTGTTCGATCCCGGTGGCTGGACCTACGGGCGCCATGGCACGGCGACCCACGAAGCACTGAAACAGGCGCTCTGCGAGATCGAGGGCGCAGAGCATTGCGTGCTAGCGCCCTCCGGTCTGATGGCGTGCATCCTCCCCTTCCTGGCGTTTGCAGGCGCTGGCGGGCATGTGCTGGTGGGCGACAATGTCTATGGGCCGACGCGCCGGTTCGTTGATCGCATGCTGCCGCGCTGGGGCTGCGAGGCGACATACTTCGATCCACTGACCGGCGCAGGCGTCGCGAGGCTGATCAGGCCCGAGACGAAGCTGATCTTCGTCGAAAGCCCGGGCTCGATGACATTCGAGATTGCCGACGCACCGGCGATCGCCGCCGCCGCGCGCGCTGCCGGCGTCGTGTCCGTCATGGACAATACGTGGAGTGCGGGCGTCTTCCACAAGCCGCTGGCGCTGGGCTTTGACCTCTCCGTGCAGGCCAACACCAAATATGTCAGCGGCGGCGCAGACATCCTCAATGGCGCCATTCATCTCAACGATGAGAAGCTGCTTGTGCGGCTCAGGGAAACCGTCGCCGACCTCGGCGTAAACGTCGCGCCCGATGACGCCTATGCCCTGCTTCGCGGCGCCCGATCGCTGGCCATGCGCATGGATCATCACCAGGCATCTGCGCTGGAAGTCGCGCGCTGGCTGGAGAAACACCCCGCCATTGTCCGCGTGCTCCACCCCGCCCTGGAATCCGATCCCAATCACGCACTGTGGAAGCGCGACTTCACCGGAGCATCGGGACTGTTCAGCATCGTGCTGAACCCCATGCCCACGGCAAGGGTCCACGTCTTCCTCGATGCGCTCGACCTCTTCGGCCTCGGCTTTTCATATGGCGGGTTCGAGAGCCTGGTCATCCACTGCGACCCGCAACTCAAGCGCACGGCGTCATCGCCCGAACTCGGCGGCCCGCTGATCCGCCTGTCGATCGGGCTGGAAGACCCGGCCGACCTCATCGCTGACCTTGAGCAGGCGCTCGCTCAGGTGTCCTGATAGTATTTTGCGTAGGCGCTGTAGTTCGCCGACGTGTAGGCGTGATGGCCCTTCTTGCGCAGGTCCACGAACGTCAGCACGACACCGGCGACGTTAGCGTGGAAATCCCGCAGGATCTTCATCGTGTCGCGCAGCGTATTGCGATGCGTCTTGCGCCAGCGCGTGGCGACGACGACCTGATCGACCTTGGAGACAACCACACGCGCCTCCGCCATCAGCAGGATCGGCCCGGTGTCGATGACGATCAGATCGTAACTCTGCTGCAGCAGCAGGAGCAGCGCATCGAAGGCGCGGCTGCCAAACACATCGCGGGGCGTGTGCTTGCGATCCGACAGGGGCATGATCCGCCCCCTTTGAAGTGGTCCGCCCTTAGGTATGTTTTGGAGCGGATGGAGAAGGCGGATGGCAAGAAAGCGGTACAAGCCTGAGGAGATTGTTGCAAAGCTCCGGCAGGTTGATGTGCTGGTCTCGCAGGGCCAGTCGGTGGTCGACGCGGTGCGGTCGATCGGCGTCACGGACGTCACCTATTACAGGTGGCGCTCAGAGTTCGGCGGCCTGAAGACGGACCAGGTCAAGCGGATGAAGGATCTCGAGCTGGAGAACCAGCGGCTGCGCAAGGCGGTCTCGGATCTGACGCTCGACAAGCTGATCCTGTCGGAGGCGGCCAAGGGAAACTTCTAAGCCCCGCGCGTCGCCGCGCCTGCATCGATCACCTTCGATCGGAGTTGAAGCTGTCCGAGCGCCGGGTCTGCCGGGTGCTCGGACAGCATCGCTCGACGCAGCGCAAGCGCCCGCGGGGCCATGATGACGAAGAACGGCTAACCGCCGACATCATCGAGCTCGCCAGGCAGTACGGCCGCTACGGCTACCGGAAGATCGCCGCGCTGCTGCGATCGACGGCTGGCTGGGTCGTGAACGACAAGCGGGTCGAACGGATCTGGCGGCAGGAGGGGTTGAAGGTTCCTCAGAAGCAGCCAAAACGCGGCCGTTTATGGCTCAACGACGGATCGTGCATCCGCCTCCGCGCGGAGCGTCGCAACCATGTCTGGTCTTACGACTTCGTCGAAGACCGCACCCATGAGGGGAGGAAGTACCGGATGCTCAATGTCGTCGACGAGTTCACGCATGAATGCATCGCTATCCGCATCGAGCGAAAGCTGAAGTCGATCGATGTCATCGATGTGCTGTCCGACCTCTTCATCACGCGCGGTGTGCCCGAGCATGTTCGTTCAGATAACGGGCCCGAATTTATCGCCCAGGCGGTGCAGGACTGGATCGCTGGAGTGGGCGCCAAGACAGCCTACATCGCACCCGGCAGTCCCTGGGAGAATGGCTTCGTGGAGTCCTTCAACGCGCGCCTGCGCGATGAACTTCTCAACGGCGAGATCTTCTATTCCCTCGCAGAGGCTCGCGTGATCATCGA
>CAIKXW010000378.1 GCA_903831485.1 uncultured Alphaproteobacteria bacterium
AGTGACGTACTCGCTTCACTCGCCGCCAGCAACCCCGCGTACGGCCTCTCCATGTCCGACGTGAAGACGGATCTCAACGATCACGTCACGAACTTCCGCGATCTTCTCGCCGCCAACGTCGAACTCACCGCCAAAAACGAGTTGGGTCCTGTGATCGCCGCCGTTGCGCCCGCGCTGGAAGATTACATCGCGACAGCAACGAAGCTGGTCGAGACCGCAGCGATCGATGAGCCGGCCGCCCTCGCGATGCTGTCGGGATTCTTCGACGACTTCCGCGCCCTGGAGGGCGCCATGGAGCAGGCGTCGGACGAGATTTCAGCTTTGTCGGATTCCGCTGTCGCGCAGGCCTCGATGATCGGCACGATTTCACAAATTGCCATCCTGATCGCCTCGCTCATGGCGATCGGCGCGGTCATCGCCATCATGCTCGGCGCGCGCAGCCGGGTCGTGGGCCCCATTGTCGATCTCACCAACGCCATGGACAAGCTGGCCGCAGGCGACACCAGCGTTCAAGCGCCGCACCGCGACCGCGAGGACGAGGTGGGCCGCATGGCCGCCGCTCTCACCAAGTTCCGGGAAAATGCGATCAACCGCGTGGCGCTGGAAGCAGCCCAACGCACCCAGGAACAGGAGCGCACCGAGCGAAGCCGCCGCGTCGAAGCCCTGGCTTCGGGCTTTGCAGACCAGCTGGCCGCCACGCTGTCCACGCTCCGCGAGTCCTCGGGCCGCCTGATGAAGGACGCCACGTCTCTCGAGCACGTCTGCGACGAAGCCAACCGTAGCGCGTCGAAAGCGACCAACGCCACCGACGGCGCCAACTCGAATGTTCAGACCATCGCGGCTGCAACGACCGAGCTCAGCGCCTCGATCCAGGAAATCGCAACGCGCATGTCCGAATCTGCCCGCTCGGCAGAGCAGGCCGTCACTCAGGGCAACGCCGCAGGCGTCACCGCCCGGGAGTTGGCCGATGCGGCCCGCAACATCGACGAGATCGTCTCGGTGATTGGGAGCGTCGCTGAACAGACCAACCTGCTCGCGCTGAACGCCACCATCGAGGCGGCCCGCGCCGGCGAGATGGGCCGCGGTTTCGCCGTAGTCGCCGCCGAGGTGAAGGCGTTGGCCAGCCAGACCTCGCGCGCCACCGAAGACGTTTCGCGGCGCATCGTGGAAATTCAGGGCATCAGCGCGCGCTCGACGGATCAGCTGCGCGACGTCGTCGCCCTGATCGATCAGATGAAGCAGTTCAGCGTCGCCGTAGCCGCCGCAGCGGAAGAACAAAGCGCCGCTACCAACAGCATCGCCCAAAACGTCAACTCTGCCGCCGGTCTTTCGGACGAGGCGCGCGACAGTGTCGCTGCGATGAGCAGCGTGACCGCCCAGGCGCGCGCAGCCACGTCCTCCGTCCAGGACAGCGCGCGCTCGGTTGAAGATCTATCAGTGCGCCTCAACGCGGTCGCCCGTGAATTCCTCGATAAGCTGAAGGCGGCTTAGCCGTCGCGTTTGCAATCCGGTAACCACGGCTTCACAACGGTTAAGCTTGTCCGGCGATTTACCCTAACAGGATGGCCCGGCAAATTAGGTTTGCTCTGATAGCACTCTTTCATTGCTCCTCGAAGCTGATGGAAGTGTCGTGCACCTCAGAGCCCCGAACCGGACGTTTATGTTCCTCGCAACGCTTGCGGCGATTGCCGCTGCGCCTGCTGCTCTCGCGCAGGATACTGACGCCGAAGATATCAGCCAGCAAGGCGCGGTGGAGCTGACGCTTGATCACGCCGATACCGGCGAGGACGTGCTTGCGGCGACGATCAACTATGGCCTCGCCGTCCGCTTTGCCGAAGGCTGGACGGTTCAGCTGGACGCTGTTCTGGAGCCAGTGGTCGATCCGGCGGGCGATGAGGCCTTCGAGGGCGAAGACGCCTTCATTGAAACGCTGTCGCTTCAATATGCGGGGGAGGCATTCACCGTCTATGGCGGCAAGATCAATCCCGTCTTCGGCAGCGCGGCGGACGTCGCGCCCGGCCTCTACGGCGTCGAAGCGGGCGAATCCTACCAGATCACCGAGGCGCTCGGCGTCGGCGGCGACATCTCGCTGACCTCGATGCTGAACCTTGACGGCGAACATGTTCTGTCCGCTGCGCTCTTCTCCGCTGACCGCTCCGCTTTGTCAGGTTCGCTGGGCGGATTGCGCGAGGAACTGGAACTCGCCGATGGCGGCCTTGCCAACACGGAAGGCCTGAAGTCAGTCGCGCTCAGCATCGATGGCGTGCTGGCGAACGGCGTTGGCTACACCCTTGGCCATCGCCGCCTCGCAACGGACACGCCGGGCGAAACTGATGAAAACACCACCGTGCTCGGCGTCAACTATGCCTGGCCAGAGGACAGCGGCCTCGACCTGGCGGTGATGGCCGAGGTGGCCGCGTCGCGCAATGCCGATGGCGTCGACGGCGCGAACCGCGACTTCTACACGGCCGGCGGCACGCTCGGTCTCGGCGACTGGTTCGTCAACGCGATTGCCTCAGGCTGGAACGAGAATGCGACAGCGGGCGATCTCGACGTCCGCAAGCTCGAACTCTCGGTTGGCCGCGCGCTGGCCGAAACCCTCGTGCTGGAAGTTGGTGTTCAGGACGTGCGCGAATCCGGCGCGTCGGCCACCGTGATTGGCGCTCGCCTCTGCTGGGAATTTGGTTGAGAGTTTCTATCGAACCGTGACGATAATCGCGCTGGCGCCTGCGAGAGCGGGCGTCAGTCGCGTTCTGGCATAGGTGATCCGGCGCGACACCGTGGTGGTCGTCTCGGCGATCACCTTGCCCGAAGCGTCATGTCCGAGCATCACAATGGTGCGGGGGGAAAGGCTGCGGGCCGAGCCCAGCACACCCTGGTCAAGCCTGACAACCACTTCGCCATCCGCGAGGCTGGCGCGGATCGCTGGCATCGAGGCCTTCACGACCGGGTCGGCAACAGCAGGGGCGGCCAGCATGGCCGAGGCGGCGAGGAAAGCGAAAACGGCGCGCATTTCGAAAGCTCCAAACGTACCACGCCCGAACGATGCCCGTGGCGTTCACATCCTGCACCGCAAGGACGGGGCCAACAACCCGGCCCCTGTTAAACAAAAAGGTAACCGTATTCACGGGCGCTGGCTCTTCGGCTCCCACTGTCCCAGCTTAGGCCACATAAGCCCACTTTGCGCCGGTTCGGCTAGCTGATCGCGCGGATGATTGCGGCCTGCTGGTCAACTGTCAGGCTGTTGATCTGGTCCGGTGTGAACCCACTGATCTGCAGCGGCGTGAGCGCGTCAATCTGGTCGGCAGTCAGCGCGCCGATGGCCGTGGTCGTGATGCCCCCGATCTGCGTCGAGGTGAGGCCGCTCAACTGTGCGGGCGTGAACGACCCGATCCATGTGGGTAGGTTGCTCAGCTGGGAAGAGGTCAGAGCGGCGACATGCGAGGCGTTGAGCGCTGCGAACTGCGAAGACGAGAACGCTCCGAGACGTGTGGAGGACAGGCTACCCACCTGGTCCCCGGTGAAGGCCGCAACCTGCGAAGTGGTGAAGGCGGAAACCTGCGTGTCCGTCAACGAACGAAGCTGCACACGGACAAAGCCCGCCAGCTGGGTCACGCTCAGGGAGGATATGTCGTCGGTTCCAAGCTGGCCGATGTCGGTTGTCTCCAATGCGCCGATCTGTGTCGCCTTGAGGCCGGCGAGCTGCGTAAGCGTCAGCTGGTCGATCTGCGTGGTTGTGAGGCCGACGATCGCAGATGACGACAGCGCGGCGATCTGCGATGCGCCCAGCGCCGCAAACTGCGACGAATTCAGAACGCCGATCTGGTCAGCTGAAAGGCCGCTGACAAGCGTGGAGGACATCGCACCGATCTGTGTTGCGCTTAGTCTGTCGAGTTGGGTCGCCGTCAACGCCGACGCCCATGTCTCTGCAAAGTCGCTCGCAGCAAGTTGCGTCACCGTCAACGTCGGGATCGCATCAAGTGCAAGCGCGCCAACCGCGGTGGAGGATAAAGCAGCGAGCCTTGATGTCCCAAGTGCTGCGACCTGCGTCGACGACAGTGTGGCGGCTTGGCTCGCGGTCAGCCCGCGCATCGCGGAGGTGGACAATGCGGCAAGTCTTGTAGTGGAAAGTCCGGAGATTTGTGTCGTCGTGAGGCTGGGGAGTTGCGTTTCCGCGAGTCCGCCCAGCTGTGTTGTGCCGAGCGCGTTGAACTGCTGGCTCGACAGAGCAGCGACCTGGGTCGATGTCAGCGCAGAGATCTGAGTGGAAGCAAGGCTGGCGAACTGCGATGAGGTAAGAGCGCCGATCTCTGTCGTGTCCAGGCTCTGAACCGTGGTGGTCGACAAGGCGGAGATCTGCGCCGTCGTCAGCGACTGAATTTGCGTCGCATTCAGGTAGTCGATATTCGTCGCCGTGAAGCCGCTGGCGCCGTCTGCCGAGATGGCGCGCAGTTGTGTCGTGTTCAGCAGGCTTACATGGTTGGCGTCAAGATGCGCGACCTGCGTAGTGTTGAAGCCCGCCAGCTGGGTCGTGGTCAGCGACAAGGCCTGGGTCAGCGTCAGCCCGGTTAGCGCAGTTGTGGAAAGTGCGCCGGCCTGCGCGCCGTTCAGCGCCGCCATTTGCGTCGGTGCGAGGCTGGCAAGCTGTGCGGAAGACAGGCCCGCGACGCCACCGATCGACAGTGCTGCAATATCAAGGTTCGACATGGCGGCAAGCTGCGAGATGCTGATAGCCGCGACCTGCGTCGCGTCGAAACCAGACATCGCAGAAGCCGGGAGGGCCTGTATCTGGGTCGTCGATAGCGCCTGGATTTGCGCCGTCGAGAAACCCGACACCTGCGTGGCCGTCAGCCCTCTTACCTGCGTCGTCGTGAAGGCGGATACCGCGGTCGCGCCCAGCGCTGAGATTGCAGTGCTGGAGAACCGCGTTAGCTGCGCGCCAGTCAATGAAGCTATCTGCGTGGCGGAAAGAGCGCCGGCCTGCGTCTCCGACAGCGCGGCAAACTGTGTTGCTGTAAAGGCGCCAAGTTGCGACTGGCTCAACAGTGAAATGCTGGTTGTCGCAAGGCCGCCAACCGCGCCGGTAGACAGCGCGGCAATCTGCGTCGACTTGAGCGCGGCCAGCTGCGTCGCTGCAAGCGCGCTGGCATGCGTGGCAAGGAGGCCCTGAATCTGTGTCGTGCTGAGCGCCGCAATCTGCGCGGTGCTGAATGCTGCGAGCTGCGTTTCCTCGATAGCGCTGACCTGCGTCGCAGTCAGGCCATGCAGGCGCGTGGTCGCCAGGCTCTGGATATCTTCGAGTTCCAGGCCCTGAACAGCCGAGGCGCCGAACATCCCAACCTGCGCGGCCGAGAGCCGGTTGAACTGGGTGGCCGTCAGCGCATTCACCTGGTCAGCCGTGAACCCTCGAAGCTGCGACAGAGTCAGCGCGGCCATTTGCGATGTGGTCATCGCGCCGATCTGGGCTTCGGAGAGGGCGCCAATGGTCGTGGCTGTGAGGCCCTTTACCTGCGTCGTGCTCAGGGTGGCAATCTGCGTCTCGTTCAGTTCGGCGACCTGCGCGGCGTCGAATCCGGAGATCGCCGTGGAAGTGATCGCAGCAAACTGCGATGTGCTCAGCGCTGCAAGCTGTTCGCCGGAAAGGGCTTGCGCCTGCGTCGCTGTGATGGCGGCCAGCTGGGTAGTCGTGAAGGCCTGCAGTTGCGTCGCGCCAAACGCACCAACCGCCTCGGCGCCCAGCGACCGCACCTGCGTCGCGGTGAGGGCTGCAAGTTGCGTGGTGGTGAGCGCCGCCGCCTGCACTTGGTTCAAGACTCCAAGCTGCGCCGGCATCAGCCCGAGCACCTGCGTACGGGTAAGCCCGGCGATGTCCTCCGCGTCGAGGCCATCGAGCGCCGTCGTCGAGAGCGCGCCGATCTGCGTAGAGGCCAGCGCCGCCAGCTGATCGCTGGACAGCCCGCCGATCGCCCGTGATTCCAGCGCGCGCACCTGCACCGCGGACAGCGCCGCCAACTGCGACGTCGACAGCCCCGAGGACTGCTCACCGGACAAGCCGCTGATGGCTGTCGGACTCATCCCTTTCAGTTGCGTCGTTGTCAGGCTTGCCAGCGCCTCCGCCCCAAGGGCTGCAACCTGCGCGGATGTGAAGCCGCCAATCGCGGTCGAGGTCAGGACAGGCAGTTGTGTTGTACTGAGCCCGGAAACCTGATCGGCGGTGAGCCCGCCGAGCTGCGTCGATGTGAGCGCCATCAACTGGCTTGTCGTTAAGGCGCCGATTTGGGTATCCGCGAGGAGGCCGATCCCGCTTGACGTGAAGCCGCGCACCTGTGCTGTCGTGAGTG
>CAIKXW010000379.1 GCA_903831485.1 uncultured Alphaproteobacteria bacterium
CGCGTGGACGCGCGAAGGCGGCGGCGCGGCGCGCGTCGGCTGTGGCGGAGGTTTAGTCCTCGATCGCCTAGATGCCGCGGGCGGGCAAGGTCCGCGACGCTGTCCTGCATCGCCTTGAGCTGCTCGGGCGGATGACCCAGCTAGCCGATTACCTCCGCGGCGACGCGCAGGGGATCGCCCGTGCGGTAGGACAGGGTCGGATGGCCAGGGAATTTCTCGTCTGTGAGGTTGGGGTCGTCCTCGAACGGGCCGGTCTGTTACACGATGTAGATACGGCCGGGCTGGTCACCCAGCACAAGTTCCGCGCCCGAGAGGGCGGCTTCCAGCCTTGCGGCGAAGTAGACGAACGCGGCGGGTTTCCGCTCGCCGTAGTTCGAGGCGTACCCGGGCCCGATCAGGTCGCCGGCTTTCAGGTCGGCGCGCGTGCCGTGGTAGACGGGCCGGTGGCGGTTGGGGCGATCATGGCGTCAGTCCTTCTGGCTGGGGAGCGCGGAGGACGGGTCTTGGAGGCGATGGCCGGGGGCTTGAAGCAAGGCCCGTGCGATCCGAACATCAAAGGAGGGTTGGCGGTTTTGCGATGCCGCCCCGGGTAGGCTATGTTCCTCTTATGAACGCGCTCGCCAAAATGCATCCTCCTTTCACCAGCGCCGAGTTCTATCGGATGGCTGAGAAGGGTGCATTCGCCGGCTTCAGGGTTGAGTTGCGCCGGGGGATGATCCTGAAGATGAGCCCGCAGCATTACCCGCACGCCCGCACGAAGCAGGACATTCAGTACGCCCTCAGAAAAGCGATACAGGACGCCGGTCTGGCCTGGGAAATCCTCACCGAGGCAACGGTATCTTTTGGCGATGGCTTTGAGCCGATGCCGGACATCGTCGTTTTCGATGGCGACTTGATGCCAAACAAGTCGGGAACGATTCCGGGAAGCGCCGTCAAGCTGATCGTGGAAGTTGGAGATTCGACGCTCGCCGACGACATGGGTCAGAAGCGCGAGGAGTATGCGGCTGCGGGTCTGGCGGAATACTGGGTCGCCGACGTAAAGGCGCGGACGGTGATCCGACATGCGGGGCCGCTCACGGCGACTTATCAGCGGCAGGAGGCGCCCGTGGCCCTGGACCAGCCTGTCGCGATGCTGACCCAAGCCGGGGTCGTCTGCCGGGTCTGAGGTCGGCTTCTGCTTGACTCTCGGGGCTCCCAGCGCCTAGAGAGCCGCTCCCGCCTTGTGGACAGCTCTCGCAAGCCATGCCGGCCCTGCCGGTCCAGGCCCGCGAAATCCCCAGCTGACCCGGCGAAAATCCGTATTCACGCCGCATGGTGCGGCGAGTCCGCCGGACATCCGGTTGGCCTTCATGACTTCTTTCGGAGACTTTTGCTTGCCCGCTACCCAGATGAACCCTTCCACCGATGACTTTGCCGCCCTCTTTGAAGAGAGCTTTGCCGGCTCCGCCATGATCGAGGGCCGGGTTGTTCCCGCCACGGTCACCAGCGTCGGAGGGGATTTCATCACCGTCGACGTCGGCCTCAAGACCGAAGGCCGCATTCCGCTTCGCGAGTTTGCCGCTGACGAAACGCAGCCGACCGTCGGCGCCATCGTCGAAGTCTACCTTGAGCGCATCGAGAACGCGCTCGGAGACGCGGTGCTGTCGCGCGACAAGGCCAAGCGCGAGGAAGCCTGGACACGCCTCGAGCGCGTGCATGAGAAAAAAGAGACCGTCAAAGGCGCCATCGTCGGCCGCGTCAAGGGCGGCTTCACCGTCGATCTTGGCGGCGTCAACGCCTTCCTGCCGGGATCACAAGTGGACATCCGTCCGATCCGCGATGTCGGCCCGCTGATGGGCATGATGCAGCCGTTCGCCATTCTCAAGATGGACCGTCCGCGCGGCAACATCGTCGTGTCGCGTCGTGCGGTTCTGGAAGAGTCCCGTGCGGAACAGCGCGCAGAGATCGTCGGCAACATGGCCGAGGGCGAGCGTCGCAAGGGCGTCGTCAAGAACATCACCGACTACGGCGCGTTCGTGGACCTCGGCGGCATCGATGGCCTGCTGCACGTCACCGACATGAGCTGGAAGCGCGTCTCGCACCCGAGCCAAGTCGTGGAAGTC
>CAIKXW010000380.1 GCA_903831485.1 uncultured Alphaproteobacteria bacterium
CCCGTCGGGGACGCCATCCACACAGACTGTCGGCAGCAGCACCTTGGTCGTCCACGTCGCGATTCAGCTTCGCATCGCGCGCTGCGAACGACCTCAGCCATACCTCCGGCGCCCTCGGAGTCAGGATTTCGCACGGGGCGAGCTTCGTTCCTGCGGTGAGGCCCAACGGACCACCTCGCGCAATCGGGGACCGCTAGGTCTCGAACAGACGTCGCGCGAGGCCCGATTGTCGGATGATGCTGGATAGCGTTCCGGTCTTGAGTTCCGGATGGTCGGGGACTGGCACCGTCGTCGTGGTACCTTCGGCAGCCTTCTGCATGACGATGTGACTGCCGCGCTGACGAACTGCTGAAAACCCCTCTACTTCGAGAATCTTGCACACCTCGCGGCCCGAGAGGACCCGCAGTTTACCCAACCGCAACCTCGACGCTGGTGATGAACACTTCGCTGTGGAGCCGGCGGGCCACTTCGGTCGGATCGGCTGACTCGAAGAACAACTCCAGCGCCTCGATCAGATTCGTGCGGGCGGACTCGACGGTGTCGCCCTGGCTCGCAATATCCAATTGCGGGCACAAGGCGACGTACGAGTCGTCCTCTCGTTCGATGATGGCGGTCAGTTGCCGGGTGGACTTCATGGGCCGATTGTAGCCCACACCGACCGCGGCGCGCGCCGGTAGCCACCGAGCCGATTCCCAGTCGATTGGGCCGCCCGGCGCAAACGTCCGCCGACCCTGCCATCTTGTACAATCCCGTCGGCGACGTCAGACAAGACAGTGCCCTTGGGTTTAGCACTCGCCGGCCGTGCGGCGGGTCGCTTAGGAACGCCCTCATGGAACCGATCGAGCCATTCACCATTCTCGATGGCAGGTCAGGGTCCTGACGTGAGGTGCGGACACGCAACGAGCCCGCTCGCTCGTGTTGGGTGTGGCCCCGTCGCCCAGTGTCAGTGGCGACGACGCCGAGCGCGAGGTAGCAATGAGTTTTGAGGAGCACCTGCGGGACTTGACCGAGCGGTATCCGCCAGACTTGCGCGACCCTCGTGACCATTCGCAGACCATCAAGAACATCCACGCCGAGGCGACGTATCGCGCCGCGCTGGATGCCGTTCACGACTACGGGCAACGCCTGCACGCGCCCCGCCCACGGAGGACACATGCGACGACTCACTAAGTGGTTATGTTTCGCCGCCGAGCCTGTTTATTCCGCTGGCGGTCGGTAGTGCGAAAGTAACCGCCGGATTCTAAATGGGTCCGCTACTGAAGGCGGCGGGACGTGATACCCACCGCGCTGGTCGGGGCAAGGCTATTCGGCGCGGCGCTCGTGGAGGACGGGAAGCTGGGGGAAGGCTACGGAAGCGGGGAGCAACCCGTCGCGGGACGGCCGGTGGCTCTGGAGATGGGGCACAGGTCGAAGATCGACGCCGTCGAGTTCTGCGCGGGACTACCCTGATTGCTCGTCACGCCGATCCTGCGCTCGGGATCGACGGTCACGGCGTAAGGGCATGCACCCACCGGCACATTGACGAGATGCGTGAGCGTGTCGAGATCGACGACGCCGACCGTGTTTGAGTTGGGCAGCGCCGCGAACAGAAGGCGGTTCGGTTCGTCCACCCACAGGCCCCACGGGATTGGGCTGGTCGCGCCGAACGAGATCACTTTCTCCGCCGCCAGCGTCACCTCGTCGACGACGATGAGTCCGATTGCGCCGGACTGGGTGTTCACCTGGAACA
Organism: uncultured Alphaproteobacteria bacterium; assembly: GCA_903831485.1. The sequence continues at coordinate 1,730 of CAIKXW010000380.1, forward strand.
ACCTCCGCGTCGCGGCCTGCCGCGTGAGCATGTTGTTGCCGCCAAACGAGGTGCCGTACGCCTGTTTGGGGACGCCGGAAAACAGCACCTGGCCGTTCTCAGAGTTGAGCGCGACGATCGCGCCGTCGCCGACGGCGGAGAAGTAGGCGAGGTGCCGCTCCTGGTCGACCGCGACCCCGTGCGGCGCGGGCGACGTCTCGAACGCGCGACTGATCGGGTCGGTGTTCGTATTCACCACCGTCGCATGGTTCTGTTCGGTGATCACGTTGCTCGATCGCACGGTGTTGCCGACGATCATCAGGCCGCTCGTGTTGTCGAGGCCGCCCTGGTGCGGCTTCCCGCCCACCGTGATCGTCTTGATCGTCCTGCCGTCCGAGGCGTTGTGTACCGTGACGGTGCCCGCGCCGCCAGACCCCATCATGTAGACGACGCCTCGCTTGCGATCGACGGTGGGCCAGATCGGGGCGGCGCCTGTTCGCACCGCCGCCATTTCACGCGACAGCGAGGGGTCCACGATGCTCATCTGGTGTGCTCCGGGTCCCGGCGTACCTCCCGAGATACTGACATCACCTTCGCATCCGCTGACGATGTTGCCGTTCAAGCCGATGGCCGACTAGACCACCCACGACGGCGAGCGCGCGGTGTTTGCCGCACAGGAGACGATTAGCGACGGCCTCGGTCCGGTCTATCACGCCCAGTCATGCGGTGAATGTCACCAGAATCCGATCACTGGCGGCAACAGCCAGGTTCTAGTGCAACGTGCCGGCAACCTCGTCAACGGCCTGTTCGTTGATCATCCCGGGGGGGCGTTGATTCACAGCCGCGCGATCGACGCGAGGGTCCAGGAACGCATCCTGCCCAACAATCCGGTGCGGACGTTCCGCACGTCGCTCGGGTTACATGGCGACGGATTCGTGGAAGCCATCGCCGACAGCACGCTGCTGGCGATCGCCAACGCCCAGCGGGCGCGCAGCCTCGGGTTGATTCACGGCGAGGCGATCATGGTCCCCGTGTTCGAGGCGCCCGGCCAGTTCCGTGTCGGCCGGTTCGGTCACAAGGCGCAGCAGGCGAGTCTCGTGTCGTTTTCCGCTGATGCGTATCTGAACGAGATGGGAATCACGACGCCGTTCCTGCCGACAGAGAACACCTCCAAC
>CAIKXW010000381.1 GCA_903831485.1 uncultured Alphaproteobacteria bacterium
CCTGCGTCAGCGACCTCGTGAAGCGTCTAGGCGTGAAGCCGGTTCCTCTGCAGCTCCCGATCGGCATCGAGAACACGTTCAAGGGCGTGGTCGATCTCGTCGAGATGCGCGGCATCGTGTGGCAGGGCGAAGACCTCGGTGCGAAGTTCGACATCGTGCCGATCCCCGACGACATGGCCGACCAGGCAGCTGAATACCGCGCCATCCTGATCGAAGCCGTCGCCGAACTCGATGACGACGTAATGGCCGCCTTCTTCGACGGCAAGGAGCCGGACGTTGCGACGATCAAGCGCCTCATCCGCAAGGCCGTGCTGACCGGCGCATTCTATCCGGTGCTGTGCGGCTCCGCGTTCAAGAACAAGGGCGTCCAGCCGCTGCTCGACGCGGTCGTCGACTACCTGCCGTCGCCGCTCGACGTGCCGGCTGTCAAAGGCATCGACCCCAAGGACGATTCGGAAATCGAACGCCCGCAGACGGACGATGCTCCGCTGTCGATGCTTGCGTTCAAGATCATGGACGACCCGTTCGTTGGTTCGATCACGTTCTGCCGCATCTATTCGGGCACGCTGAACTCCGGCACCACGCTCCTCAACTCCACCAAGGACAAGAAAGAGCGCATCGGCCGCATGCTCGAAATGCATGCGAACGATCGGAAAGACATCAAGGAAGCTTTCGCCGGCGACATCGTCGCGGTGGCGGCCCTCAAGGAATCGACCACGGGCGACACCCTGTGCGACCCGGCCAAACCGGTCATCCTCGAGAAGATGGAATTCCCCGAGCCTGTCATCGAGATCGCCATCGAGCCTAAAACCAAGGCAGACCAGGAAAAGCTGGGCCTCGCGCTGCAGCGTCTCGCCGCTGAGGATCCGTCCTTCCGCGTCTCGACCGATCACGAGTCCGGCCAGACCCGCCTCAAGGGCATGGGCGAACTCCACCTCGACATCAAGGTCGACATCCTGCGCCGCACCTACAAGGTCGATGCGAACATTGGCGCGCCCCAGGTCGCCTATCGTGAGACGCTGGGCCGCAAGGCCGAGATCGACTACACGCACAAGAAGCAGACCGGCGGCACGGGCCAGTTCGCCCGCGTGAAGCTGATCTTCGAACCGCTTCCGCCGGGCTCGGGCTTCGTGTTCGAGAACGAGATCGTCGGCGGCTCGATCCCGAAGGAATTCATCCCGGGCGTCGAAAAGGGCATCAAGTCGGTCATGAACGCCGGACCGCTCGTCGGCTTCCCGGTCATCGACTTCAAGGTCAGCCTGATCGACGGCGCCTACCACGACGTCGACTCCAGCGTGCTGGCGTTCGAGATCGCATCGCGCGCCGCCTTCCGTGAAGCCTCGGAAAAGGTGGCGATGAAGCTGCTCGAGCCGATCATGAAGGTCGAAGTCGTCTCGCCGGAAGATTATGTCGGCACGGTTATCGGCGATCTCAACTCCCGCCGTGGCATGATCCTCGGTCAGGAGATGCGCGGCAACGCGACCGTCATCAATTCGATGGTGCCGCTTGCCAACATGTTCGGATACGTTAACAACCTGCGGTCTTCGACCCA
>CAIKXW010000382.1 GCA_903831485.1 uncultured Alphaproteobacteria bacterium
CTATCTGAACCATTACAATGAAGTAGCCATGCTGATCGCGACGCTCGCGGACATGCCTGAGATGAGCGACATGATTCTTGACTGGCGGCCGGTGGGCTATCCGAGGCATTTCCTGCGCTCCGGCTTTGGCGACAAGGGCCTCGCGATTGCGGCCTGGGTGCTCGCAGAACGGCATGTGAAGCAGCAATTCCGCCTCGCCTGCGACGAGGTGGAGTCGAGCATCAGCGCGGTCCAGTACAAGCTTTCGTCGCTGCCGGGCAGCGCGGCGGAGATCGCAGCCGAAGCCGGGCCCATCTTCGAGGGCATTGCGCGCATCGGCGGCGTCATCAATGGCGGCAAGGCGGCGTCGCTGCTTGAGCGGTCCGCGGCGCAGGACCTGGTGGACTCGCTGTTCGACTGACACCACATTCAAGCCTCTCACACGAGGATTGCGTGATGGTGGACCTCCCGAAGGTTGCGGTCTCGATCACCCGCGAGGACAAGCCGTCGGGCGGGCGCTATGTCGCCCGCGTCGAGGGCAAGCCTGATGCGGAGATGACGTTCTCGAGGGCGGGTGAGAAGATTCTCATCATCGACCACACGGGCGTGCCGGGCGAACTCGGCGGTATGGGCGTGGGCAAGGCGCTGGTGGAGTACATGGTCCACGATGTGCGGGCGCGCGGGCTCAAGGTCGTGCCGCTGTGTCCGTTCACCAACGCGACGCTGCGCAAGCATCCGGAATGGCAGGACGTGCTGAAGGACCCGTTCTAGGGGCGCATGCCGTTGGCGCGCGGGCCGGTCTTCAGGACGCGGTAGGCGTGCTTCACGAAGTCTACGACCAGCGGACGCGTGTCGCGCGGGTCGATGATCTCTTCGGCGATGAAGGCCTCTGCTGTGCGGAAGGGCGAGCGCATGGCTTCGAACTTGGCGTAGAGCGCTTTCAGTTCGGCTTCGGGATCGGCGGAGGCTTCGAGCTGGCGCTTGTAGGCTGCCTCGATACCGCCGGCCATGGGCAGGGAGCCCCAGTCGCCTGAGGGCCAGCAATAGCGCCAGCGGGTCTTGGTCGGGTTGAACATGGCGGAACCGGCGAGGCCGTACGCCTTGCGGATCACCACCGGCAGGATCGGCGTCTGCGCCTGGTAGACGGCAGCCATTGCGCGCACGCCGCGGCGGGTGACGCCGGACTTTTCGTGCTTCACGCCGACAGCAAAGCCGGGACAGTCGACGAAGTGGACGATGGGAAGGTGGAAGGTGTCTGCGAGATCGATGTGGCGCACGATCTTGTCGCACGCATCCGCCGTCCATGCGCCATCGAGGAAGAAGGGATCGCCCGCGATGATCGCAACAGGATGCCCGTCGATGCGGGCGAGGCCTGTCACGACCTGCCGGCCCCAGAGCGCGCCGATCTCGAAGAACGAGTCGCGATCACATACGGCCGCGATGATCTTGCGCGGCATGTAGGGCGTCTTGCCGTCCTTCGGCACGATGTCGAGCAGGAATTCCTCGCGGCGGTTCGGATCGTCGTCGCTCGAGATGATCGGCGGCGCCTCGTCGACATTGGCGGGCAGGTAGGAGAGGAAGCGCCGCGCCTGTTCGAACGCCTCGTGTTCGGAGTTGACGACATTGTCGACGACGCCGTTGCGGCCGTTGATCTCCCAGCCGCCGAGGCCTTCCTTGTCGACGTCCTCGCCGATGGCTTTCGCGACAGGCGGACCTGCGACGAAGACCTGGCTGAGACCTTTCACCATGACCGAGAAATGGCTCGCGGCGACGCGGCCTGCGCCGAGGCCGGCGCATGGTCCAAGGGCAAGCGACACCACCGGTGCACGGGCCATGTTGGCGACCAGCCATTCCCACGCCGGCGTGGTCGGGATGTAGGTGCGCGGATTCTGCTCCAGCGATTTCACCGAGCCGCCGCCGCCCGTGCCGTCGATCATGCGGACGATCGGCATGCCGTACTCATTGGCCATCTGCTCGGCCATCAGCATCTTGCCGGCGATGGAGGCGTCCGATGCGCCGCCACGTACGGTGAAATCATCGCCAAGGATGACGGCGGGCCGCCCATCGAGCGTGGCGCGGCCAAAGACCATCGTGGCGGGGAGGAATTCGGCGATCTGCTCGTCGGGACCGTAGCCTGCCTTGCCAGCGATCTTGCCGACTTCGTGGAAGCTGCCGGGGTCTGCCAGGAACGCCACGCGTTCCCGCACCGTCAGCTTGCCCATGCTGCGCTGGCGGGCGACGCGCTCGTCGCCGCCCATCTGCTCGGCCAGCCGCTCGCGCGCCCGCAATTCCTCGATATGGGTTTTCCAGCTCATGCGGCCTCCATGCTTTCAACCCTAGCGACGCTGTGGTCAGGGCGCGAGGGGCATTTGGACCTCCTGTTTGCTTCGCGGGCGAGGTTGCGCTTGGGGCCCGCCTGCGCGACAAACCCCGGGCAAACAACAGGAGCGACTCATGGATCTGGCAGACCTCACCGCGAAGGTTCAGGGCGCGCTCGGCGCCGGTTCGGGTTTCACCGAGAAGGTGAAGTTCGATTTCGGCACGGTTGGCAAGCTGCTGATCGACGGCGCGGCCGGCAAGGCGACCAATGATGACGGCTCGGCCGACGCCACCATCAAGGTCAATTTCGACGACTTCCTGAAGATGGCGCAAGGCGCGCTCGACCCCACGATGGCCTTCATGCAGGGCAAGCTGAAGGTCGAGGGAAACATGGGCGTGGCGATGAAGCTGCAATCCCTGTTCGCCAAGCTGAAATAGGATGGGCGACGGCGCTCAGCCGGCGGGCGCTGCCGGGGATGTGGTTATCATCCCCGGCAACCCGCCGCCGTCTGACGCCGAGATCATCTGGTACACCGGCGAGGATGGCATCCGGCTCAGGATGCTGTTCGCGCCGAGGCCGGGCGCCCGAGCGCTGGCCATCGTCTGCCCGGGGCGGACCGAATCGATCGAGAAGTATTTCGAAGTGATGCGCGACCTGCAGGCGCGCAACTTCGCGCTTCTGTGCCTCGACTGGCCGGGGCAGGGGCTGTCGGATCGTCCGCTGAAGAATCCGATCCGCGGGCATGTCACGACGTTCGAGACCTATGTGGATGCGCTGGTGCGGGGCGTCGCGGTGGTCGCGGGTCGTGCGCCGCAGAAGCTTGTCGTGGTGGCGCATTCGATGGGCGGGGCCATCTCGCTTGAGGCCTTGCGGACAGGGCGGCTGACCGCGGAGCTCGCGGCCTTCTCGGCGCCGATGTGGGGCATACCGGCGACGCCCTTCCTGCAGAACTTTGCGCGCATGGCGAACAAGCTGGGGCTCGCGACGTTTCCGGCGCGGCCGGAGGCGCGCGAGGAAAAGTTCGAGGGCAATCCCTTCACGCACGATCTGGCGCGCTGGGGACTCTATCGGCGGCTTGTGACGGCGGAGCCGAGGCTGGCGCTAGGGGAGCCGACGATTGGCTGGGTGGTTGCTTCGCTCGACGTGTGCGCGGGATTCCTGTCGCCGGGCGCGCTCGACAAGGTCGCCGGCATGCCGATGCTGGTGGCGACTGCGAGCGAGGAAGCGATTGTCGATACCGCGGCGGCGGCGCGTGTTTTGCCGGGCCTGAAGGGCGCGCGTCATGTCGTGATCGATGGAGCGAGCCACGAGATCTTCATGGAGACGGACGAACGCCGCGCGGTGTGGCTTAAGGCGTTTGACGAGCTGTGTGCGTCGGCGCGGGTCTGACGCTATTGAATGATCATCTGTGAACCCGAGCCCTTGTGGTGCGACGAGCGCGCCCTAATGCAGGATCTGCTGCCCATCTTCGACGGTGCGATTGAGCAGGCTTTGCAAGGACGATTGCAGTGTGCGGTTCGAGGCGGTCAGGTGGCGCTTGCGGAAGTGCTTGATCTCGGGGCGCGTGAGAGCGCCGATGGAGGCTGCTTCGTCATCTGGTGAGTCCTGGCCGGCGAAGACATAGGCGGCGACGCCGTCCTTCTGCGCGAACTGTTCCATCAGCTTGCGCGCCTGCTGTTCGGGCGTGGGGCCACGCATGGCGCGGCGGATCAGGTAGAGGGCGCCGCATGCGATGGCGCACACGGCAACAAAGCCCAGAAGGGCGAGATTGCCAGCGCCGAGCAGGCCTGCCGTCACAACGTCAACGAATTCGAGTGTCGAGGCGCGCAGCGCTTCATTCTGGAACGCAGCGAGGCCGCCAGCGCCGAGGGCGACACAGCCGGTGCGGATCGGCCATTTCCAGCGGCGTTCCACGTGGAGCTTGGTTTCCGCGCGGAACAGGTCCTGCCGCATTTCCTTGATCATGTCGTCGTGAGCGCGGGCCAGACTCAACACTTCAACGACCATCGAAGGCGCGAGCGTCACCGGCTGGCTTCCTGCGCGAGGTCTCATGCTGCCGATCCCCGAAACTGCATGTTTGACTCAGGTGTGCCTGCGAAGCGCCCGGCGGCGTCCGTCACAACCCTAACCCAGAACGCAGCCAGCAGCCCTGCTGTTCCCGGGCGGTCAGTAGTTTTTGGGGTCGAGCCCCAGCGCCTCGGCCAGCGCGCTGATTGCAAGGTTTTCCTGTGATTCCAACTTTTCATCGGCAACAAGCGCAAGCTGCGCCACCCGCATCAGGACGGCCTTGTCGGCAGGCTGGGTAATCTCCGTGCGGATGGTCACCAGCGCCGTCCCGAAGCTCTGGGCGGCGTGGACCTCATTCGACGCCTGCATCCACGCGTCTGCGATCTGGGCGTGTCCGGAATTGGCAAAGGCGGGATCGCGGGCGGCGATCGCGGAAAAGCGCCCAGCTTCGACTGGCGCCAGCCTGCCATCGGCAAACGCCACCATGGCGAAGGCGCGAGCGGCGTTGATCAGGAGAGGTGTCATGGCGGCGATCCTGGAGGAGTTACAGAGCGGAACGTCTGAGCGAGATCAAAGCCTCGTCGAGAATGCGCCGGTTCGCTGCGGCTGCGATCTGGCCGCCGAGCTGGGGTGGATTGCCGCGCCAGTCGGTTACCACGCCGCCGGCGCCCTCGATCACCGGGATCAGCGCGGCGACGTCATGCGCCTTCAGGCCAGACTCGGTGACCATGTCGATCGTGCCGGCCGCCAGTCGCGCATAGGCGTAGGCGTCGAGGCCGTAGCGGGTCAGGCGGGCCGTGGCGCGGATATGCTCGAATGCGCCGCGCTCGGGCGCGGTGAGGATGAAAGGGTCGGTGGTCGAGAGGATCGCGTCGGTGAGCTTTCGGCAGTCGCGCGTCTTCAGCGCGAGCTTGTCGCCGCGCCCCTGCAGCCATGAGGATTTTGTTCCGGCCGTGAGGCCGACATAGCGCTCGTCCAGCCATGGCTGGTCAATGACGCCGAGGATGGGTTTCGAACCTTCCGTGGCGCCGATCAGCGTCGTCCAGGAGGGCAGGCCGGCGATGAAGGCGCGGGTGCCGTCGACGGGATCGAGATACCAGGTGACGCCGCTTGTTCCTGATTGCGAGCCGTATTCCTCGCCCTCGATCGCATCATCGGGGCGGTTGTTCGCGAGCACTTCACGCATAGCTCGTTCGGCGGCCATGTCGGCTTCGGTGACGGGGTCGTACCCGCTCTCCCCATTGATCTGGGCCTTGTTCTCGGCGTGCGAGGTGGCGGACCGGAAATGGGGAAGGGCGGCGGCGCGCGCAGCGTCGGCCATCAGCTGGGCAGTCGGCAACAGAAGCTGGGCAAGATCCATGGCGGACCTTTGCCCCTCGCGCAGGGCTGCGGCAAGCCGGGGTCGTACACGTGCAGACCACGCCCGGCCGGATAGCTCCAGCCGGGCGCAGGGTGCGTGGGAGCAGGCCAGCCTTACGAGGCGACCTGGTCCGTGGGATCGCCCTCGAGGGCCTTCGCCAGATCGAGGAGACGGCGGCGGGGACGTTCACCGAGCCGGTAGTAGGCGCGGACGAGTTCCAGCGTTTCTTTCTGCGAGAGGATGTCGCCGGTCAGACGATCGTTCGACTGATCATTGGCCGGGGCTTGCTTGCCATCCGGGGCGAGGCCTTCGAAGAAATAATTGATGTTGACGTTGAGAGCGGTGCCGAGGGCAAAGAGCCGGCTCGCGGTGATGCGGTTTGCGCCACACTCATATTTCTGGATCTGCTGAAAACGCACGCCGACCTGGCCAGCCAGGTCCTGCTGGGTCAGACCCAGCAGACGGCGACGGCGGCGAAGCCGCTTGCCGACATAGATATCCACATCCGTGGCCATTGTTCACACTCCCACACGCCGGCCCGTAACATTCCGGGACCGTCGAGCGGTTGAGCAGCAAGGCTCTTGCCAGTCCTCTTGCGTGAGTTTTGGGACCTGAATTACGGCACAGCAACAAAGGGTAACAGCGAACCGTGCTGACTAGAGCGGGCTGATGCAAATTGTGCAACGCAGCATCGATCGTCTGCTCAATTGGCGGACACCGGCGCCTTAGAACGCATCAAAACAGTCACAATCAAAGCAAACGGCAGAATTTGGACGCATGTGCGAGAATTCGCCTTGAGGTTTTTGCGGTGCAGCGTAAAACCAAAACGTGGCTCTTCGGAGCCGCTGCCCTTATGGGCGTTTCCTCCCTAAACTTTTGGCCGCGCTGGCATCCAGCGCGGCCATTTTCTTTGTGCTTTCCTCGCCAAGTCCGACATTCCGGCGCGCGAAACCGCAGATTTCCTGAGCAATTTCGCCCATATGCTGGCGCACGGTGAGGAAACCGTCGTGCGGTTCGACGCTGGCCTCGTCGAGGTAAAGCCGCCGTCGGACCTCGATCTGCAGGGCGTGGCGGCCGAGCGGGGGCTGGCCATGGGCCAGTGTCGCAAAACCGCCGGCGTAAGGGGTGTTCCGGGCCGTGGAGTAGCCGCGGGCGCGGAACAGGCTCTCGACCAGGTCAGTAAGGCCCGGGCCGCATGAGGCGCCGAAACGATCGCCGATGACGATGTCCGGGGAACGGGACGATGGCTCGGTTTCGGCCGGCATCGAGTGGCAGTCGATCAGCCAGGCCTGTCCGAACATCGCCTGGGCCCGCCGCATCAGGGCCTCGAGAGCCCTGTGGTAGGGGCGGTAGACCTGGTCCAGTCGGCGGTCGGCCTCTTCGCGCTTCAGCCTGTGGCGATAAATGGGCGCGCCGTTGAAGGCGACGCGGGGAATGCAGCCGAGGCCTGCATCGACCCGTGGCGAACGCTGGGAAAACCAGGCAGGCGAAGGGTTTTCGAACATGTGCGGGTCTATTTCGGACTCGGCGCGGTTGAGATCGACGAAGCCGCGGGCCACCAGGCCGCAGATGACCGGCGCCCCCGACAGGTGAACCTCGGCCAGCAGGCGGTCGACATATGCGTCCTCGATGCGCCGCAGGTCGATCATCGACGCGGCGCAGGCCTCCAGGAAGCCCTTGGGATAGAGCCTGCCAGAGTGGGGGGAGGCGAAAACCACCGGGGATACGACCGAAACAGGCTCGTCTATGGAAAAGGCAAAGCCTGCCCGGTCACCCTCGGGCGCGCCCCCGGCGGACCGGAATTCCGGGTCGGAAGACCCTGGATTCGAGAAGATCGTGAGTCCGGGAAACATTCCGACCATATTTTAGGAGCGCTGCGCTCGGTCAAGCTCAACCGTTCATACCGGCTTTACCACGTGCACCGACAAATCGTAGCTTGATTCAGAGAGTCGGAAGTGCGGGACGCCATGGCCAAGATCCTACTCGCCGAAGACGATGACAGCCTGCGCGGCTTTCTCGTGAACGCGCTGAAGCGCGCCGGGCACGCCGTGAAGGATTTCGACGAGGGTCGTTCGGCCCTGAAAGCGCTTGAGCGGGAG
>CAIKXW010000383.1 GCA_903831485.1 uncultured Alphaproteobacteria bacterium
ACATGTCCCGGCCGGGACAAACGGCCGACACGGGGCGCGTGAAGACGCGCATCGCCGCAGCAATGCGGCACAGGCACGACCCCACGGCGCATCCAACGCGCCCCGCTCCCTCATGCCGATGAGGGAGACGAGCTACAGCATCCCAGGCGGTGTTCACCGGCCTGAATGAGAAGGCCTGCTCATATGCTCCCGTACTGCACAAAATCGCAGAAACCGAAAAGTGTCGCCATTGACTTGCCGGATTACAGTCGTAGTCTCCAATGAGATTACAGGTGTACGATGCAATCGATCTCCGACGCCGAAAGCCGCATCATGGAAGCGCTGTGGCGCAAGACGCCGCTCACGGCCGAACAGATTTACGCCGCAGTTGGGCCCGAAAATGGCTGGGCGCCCGCCACGGTGAAGACGCTGGTCACCCGCCTGCTCAAGAAGAAAGCCATCGCCGGGGCCAAGGAAGGCGACAGCTACTGCTATCGCCCGCTCATCACCCGCGCCTCCTGGGTGCAGTCCGAAAGCCAGGGACTGCTCGACAAGCTGTTCAAGGGCGAAGTCGCCCCACTTGTCGCCCACTTTGCCGAGCACCGTAAGCTTTCGGCGAAGGACCTGAAACAGCTCAAGGCCCTGATCACGAAGATCGAGGAGGACAGGAAATGAACGGCATCCTCGACGCCCTCATCGAGATGAACGTCGCGGCCAGCACCGCCATCCTTCTCCTGCTGCTCGTCCGCAAGCCCGTTGGCCGCCATCTCGGACCGCACGCCGCCTATCTGCTCTGGGCCATCGTTCCCATCGCGGTCGCCGGAACCTTCATCCCCGCGCGCGCCATCGAAACCGTTGCGCTCGGTCTGTCGCTCGAGGAAGTCGTCGCCCTTGCAAACGCCCCGGCAATTCTCCCGGGCTGGGAAATCCTCATCGCTCCCGCCCTGCTCGCCATCTGGATTGCCGGCGCCATCGCGATCGGCGCAGCGCTCATCCGCCGCCAGCGCGCCTTCATGCGCGATGCGGATCTCGGCCTCGCAGGCCCCGCCGTCGTCGGCTTCTCGTATCAGCGCATCGTCACGCCCCGGGATTTCGCCCGCCGGTTCAGCGATGACGAACGCAAGCTGATCCTGACGCACGAACAGGTCCATCTCGACCGCAACGACGCCCGGATCAATGCGCTGGTTGCGCTCGCCCGCTGCCTCTTCTGGTTCAACCCGCTGATCCATGTCGGCGCGAAGGCCCTCCGCCTCGACCAGGAACTGTCGTGCGACGCCGAAGTCATCGACCGCCGCCCCCGCGCGCGCCGCGCCTATGCCGAAACACTGCTCCGCACTCAGCTCAGCTCGCGTCCGCTCCCTGTCGGATGCTACTGGCCTGCCGAGTCTCAGCACCCGCTTGCCGAACGCATTGGCATGCTGGCGAGCAAACCGCTTTCCGGCGCACGCCGCGCCACCGCCACGGCGATCGTGCTCGTGGCCGCCGCCAGCGCCGGCATCGCCGCCTGGGCCGCCCAGCCCGAGCGGACCATCCTTCGCGAGGCGCCCGACGTGTTCGTGCCCTTCCAGCCGCTTCATCACACCAGCCTCACGACCAAGCCGCATCTCTCTGACTTTTCGCTGCCCGCCATTCCCGCCGGCCTCAGCCTGCCCGGCGGCGTCGAGGTCAGCGCCGATCTCTGCATCGGCAGGAGCGGCAGGGTCGAAAGCGCCGAACTCGTGAAATCGTCCGGCTATCGCCAGTTCGACGAGGCTGCGGTCGACGCGCTCCGCGCCTCGCGTTTCCAGCCGGCCATGCATGACGGACTGGCCATCCGCAGTTGCGGCCATCCCGTCATGATTGCGTGGAGTCTCGGACGCGCCGTCGTGAACACCGAACCCGCGGCGCGGGCCACGCCCTAGCAGACCATCGATCCGCACAAACCTGAAGGAGGTCGCCATGTATTGCGCAGTGAGAGAGCGTGCGCGTAGTTCATCCCAGATCGTGGGACTTTCTTCTTCGATCCTTGTGACAGCCATCGCCGGCTGCGCCCTCAGCAGCATCGGCGTCAACATTGTGAGCGTCATCGAGAAGCCCATCAGCTTCACGCCGCTGGCAGAGGACAAATCAGACGAACCGCTGGCGCCGCCGGATATTCCGTTGCCGCCGATCTTCCCGGTCGAGGCGCCACTAGCGCCAATTCCAAACGCTCCCATCTGGATCGTCGACATAGATCCGGAGGTTCCTGTCACGCCCGCGCCTACACCACGCAAACCCGAACCCGCTGCGACGCCGACTCCCAAGCCCACTCGCATCCGCCCGGCTCTGCTGAGCACTAACCCGCCGCCCTATCCCGCCAGCGAAATCCGCCAGCAGAACGAAGGCGTCACAACCCTCGAGGTCTGCGTCGACGCCAACGGCCGCACGTCTTCAGCAACGGTGAAAGCCTCCAGCGGCCACTCCGTGCTCGATAACGCCGCACTGAAATGGATCCGCTCCGCCCGCTTCAAGCCGGGCACGCTCGACGGCGCCGCCCAGTCCGTGTGCGGCCACGAGGTCGTTTACGAATGGAGACTCGAAAACACGCGCTGACGCGCTCAGTTCAAGCCCTGCCCCAGCAAGGCAGGGCGTGCCGGACCGCCAGGACGCCCCACGTTCCGGCCGGCATTCGAAGCGCCCCTTCCCCGCTCCCCCGGGAAGGGGGCGCTTCTGCTCTTCGATTAAGGCATTTCAACATGTCCGCGCACGCATCTTGCGCGCAGCCCGGCAGGAAATGCCGATCGGAAAATCGGGCTCGGAAAGTCCGCCGCAGGCATCTCGCCGCACTGAGATTCACTCGCGGGCAATCCGTGTTCACGACTCATGAACACAGCGGCGGCATTTTCATCGGCATGATGCAGCGTGATTACACTTGGTCTTCGATCTTCGCCTGGGGGTTAACCCTCTCAGGCGCCGTGCTGGCGACAGGCGGCGTCATCGGCATGTTCTGGCCGCAGCTGGATATCAGCTGGCTGTGCATCATTGCCTTTGCGGGCATGATGGCGTTCGGCATCGGCCTTGTTAACTGCTCGGCCGCCGGCGCGCTGCAGGCGATCAAGCACCGCAAGCCCGATGGCCGTCAGGTGGAATGGACGGTACTGCTGCCAGCGCTCGCCTGCTGCATCGGCTTCGTGTTCGCCACCAATGTCGGCGTCCATCTCGGATGGGAGATCGTGATCTCCAATGCGCCCGCGGGCGCGAGGCTGCCGCCCGCCATGACGGTCGACGCCGTGTTCTATATCTTCGCCTTCGCCAAGCCCGCCATGGCCTGGATCGTCGAGGGCCGCAAAGTCATGGACGCCGAAAGCTACGCCGCTCACCGCACCGCACGCCGCCAGGAAGCCAATGAGCAGGCCGAAGCCGAAATGATCCGTACGGAATTCGCCCGAGCTGCTGTCCAGCCGCAACCCGAGCCCGCGCCTGAAGCCATCGAACCGGCCCCAGCCGCCGAAACGCCAGCGGTCGCCGCGGAGCCGGCGCAGGAGACCGTTCCGCAAGCTGCGATGGAGACACCCGCGGCCCGCACGCCCAAGTCCAGGCGCAAACCCAAGACTGTCGAAGAACAGCGCGCCGCCGCGATGAAGGCCGCCGCCAAGCGCGTCGCGCAGTATCGCGAACAGCACATGGGCCGCGTCACCGACATTGAGCAGGCCCGCCTCGACCAATCACTGACCCCCCAGCAGATCGCACGCGCCTGCGACACGCTGATCGCGCGCGGCGAAAAGCCGACGATGCGCCGCGTAGCGGAAGTTCTGGGCACCTCGCAAATCCGGATCGAGCGAGTCTGGCCGCAGGGCGTCCCGCTCGACGGCACGGGCGAAGTCCGGGCGGCATGATGAGCCGCCGCGTGAGGGACTAGCTCGCGTCCGGATACGAAATGAATTCCATCAGCGAACCATCGGGATCGCGAAAATAGATGCTTGTGCCAACGCCGCGGGCGCCAAAGCGTTCTGTCGGTCCGCACTCGACTTGAATGTTATGTCGCGTGAGATGCGCCATCGCATCGGCGATTGGGCCATTCCACTCGAAGCAGAGATCGCTGTTGCCGGGCTGCACCGGAAGCCTCGCGACTTCGGCGGGCGCGACTCCCGGCCCATGCGCGTTGAGCTGCCGGTCGCTGAAGCGATAAGCCCAGCCCACCGGCCGCTCGATAAGGGTTGCACCCATGATGTATAGGTAAAATGCGTTCGAACGTTCCCAGTCGGTTATCTTGATCACGCAATGGTCGAGGCTCACCGGCAACGTCATCGCGATCCCCTGTCAGCGCGGTCGCCGACTACCGCGCGAACTTCTTGAAAGTCGGCCGCTTCGGTTCAACAGCTTCGGCGCCCAGCCTGCGCTTCTTGTCCTCAAGATAGGATGAGAAATCGCCCTCGAACCATTCGACATGGCTCTCGCCTTCGAAGGCAAGGATGTGCGTGGCGACACGGTCAAGGAACCAGCGGTCGTGGCTGATGATGACAGCGCAGCCCGGGAAATCTTCCAGCGCCGCTTCCAGCGCCTGCAACGTTTCGACGTCGAGATCGTTGGTCGGTTCGTCGAGCAGCAGCAGGTTCGAGCCTTCCTTCAGCATCTTGGCGAGGTGGACGCGGTTGCGCTCACCGCCCGAGAGCTGACCGACCTTCTTCTGCTGATCCGCGCCCTTGAAGTTGAATGCGCCCACATAGGCGCGGCTCGGCTGCTCGATACCGCCAACCTCGATGATGTCGAGTCCGCCTGAGAGTTCCTGCCACACCGTGTTCTTGTCGTTGAGCGAGTCACGCGACTGGTCGATGTAACCAAGCTTCACGGACTCGCCGACCTTGAACGTGCCGCCATCGGGCTGCTCGCGGCCGGTGATCATCTTGAACAGCGTGGTCTTGCCCGCACCGTTGGGACCGATCACGCCGACAATGCCGCCCGGCGGCAGCTTGAACGACAGGTCTTCCATCAGGAGCTTGTCGCCAAAGGCCTTGTTGAGGTGTTCGGCCTCGATGACGACAGAACCGAGACGCGGGCCCGGAGGAATGCGGATCTGCGCGGTCGTGATCTTCTCGCGCTCCGCCGCCGCCGCCTTCTCCTCGTACGCGTTCATACGAGCCTTGGACTTGGCCTGACGGGCCTTGGCCGACGAGCGAACCCATTCGAGTTCGCGGGTCATGGATTTCTGCCGGCCGGCTTCCTCGCGCTGTTCCTGCGCAAGTCGCTTGGCCTTCTTCTCCAGCCACACCGAATAATTCCCCTCATAGGGAATACCCTGACCGCGATCGAGCTCAAGGATCCATGTCGTGATCTGGTCGAGGAAGTAACGGTCGTGCGTGACGAGGATCACGCAGCCCGGAAAATTCGAAAGGTAGTTCTGCAGCCAGGCCACCGATTCCGCATCGAGGTGGTTGGTCGGCTCGTCCATCAGGATCATGTCGGGCTTGGACAGCAGCAGCGCGCAGATCGCCGTGCGCCGGATTTCACCGCCCGAAAGCTTGGTCACATCCGCGTCCCCCGGCGGGCAGCGCAGCGCTTCCATCGCCATCTCGATCTTGGAATCGATATCCCAGGCATCCGCCGCGTC
>CAIKXW010000384.1 GCA_903831485.1 uncultured Alphaproteobacteria bacterium
GGCATCATCTGGGGCGCCAGCTGTTCCGCATTGGTGGTGGGCAGTTCCAGCCAAAGCTGTTCGGCTTCCTTGATGGCGGCCTCGATCTTGGGCGTTTTCCACACTGTCTCAGGCTTCAGCAGGTGGACGGTGCCGAACAGGTAGATGGTGGAGTCTGCGTCCTTCACGGCCCACATGGCGGGCTGGGCAAGCGCCGGCGCGCCCATTGCGGCGGCCGCGATCACGGCGGTGGCGATCGTCCGGCGAACGCTGCGTCCGATTGAGGTAGCGAGGGTTTCGGCGATATTCATCGTATCTCTCCTGGGGAGGGTTGAGGGTGGAACAGTCGGTGGTGGTCGGTGGTTCGGTCAGTCGGGGGCCGGCGCTAGTGGCCGGCTTCGGCATCGTCGGGCGAGAAGATCGCCTCGATGCTCAGCTCGAAGAGTCCCGCGATGGTGAAGGCGAGCGGGAGGGAGGGGTCGTATCGTCCGGTTTCGATTGCGTTGATGGTCTGTCGTGACACTTTGAGTTTCTCCGCAAGGTCGGCTTGGCTCCAGGCCCGCTGGGCTCTCAGTACGCGCAGCTGGTTTTTCATGCTGTCCGCCGCTTCTTTGCTCGGGCGTTGCCGGCCACCGTGGCGGTGATGATCGAGGCGGCCACCATCTGCACGAAGGACATCGTCACGAAGGATGCGGCCGCACCGAAGGCGGGTACGAGCCCCTGCACTTCCGCAACGGACCAGACAAAGGCCCCGGCAGTGAACACGACGGCTGAGACAGCGTAGGCGTTGACGACCTGGCGGCGCTGGAGCTCATCCATCAGGTTCCACAGCATGATGCTGACGAAGATGCTGGCGGCGCCCGCGACCAGGGCGCTGATGCTCGGTCCAAGCGTCGCGCCGTCACCGGACTGCTGGGCGATTGCGAGCGCGATGCTGGCGATGCCCATGGTCACGATGCCGGCGCTGCTCAAGCCGTAGATGCCGCGCTCGGCCTTCCGGATGTCCATCGCTTCGGGATCGCAGTCGGGCTCGAGGTTGATCGCGTAGGCGGCCGGCGGACCGAAGGCGGCGACCGCCGCCACCATGAGGCCGGTCGCGATCGATACTGCGCCGAGCGTCCAGAGACCGATGTCGGCGACCGAAGGCTCAGCCAGCGGTCCGTTGAGCGCCTCGATCACGACAGGCACGCCGACCAGCAGGTCCATGCTGTAGCCGGTGAAGAAGCCCGCCACGCCGCCGAGCAGCGCGTAGATGATCCAGCGGGTCATCTTTGTCCGGCCCTTGCCGAGGGCCTGGCCGAGGAGGACGGCGCTGACGATCAGCACGACCGGAAGGGCGTGAATGGCAATGCGGGCGGCAAGGTCGGGCACGCCCCACTCGGCGAGGCGCGCGAGCATCTTCGGCGTCGGCTGGCCGGTCGCGGAAAGCAACGCCGCGCCGATACCGATGGTCAGCACTCCGGCGGCTCTTCGTGATGGCTTTGAAGCTTCGGTCGACATGACAAACCTCTTTGTCGTTTGGTAAAGTATGTTTTACATATGCCAGACAGATAGTCAAGCATGTTTTACAAAATGTCGTACATGCTTGTCCTAAAAATGCGTGGGGAAATGGTCCGGCCAGGGGCGAGCAGGGGCACGCCAGGCTGCGCAGGCGTCGGAAAACCCGCCTCGAGCGAACTTCCGATTCGCTTTTCGCAAAAGGGCGGTGCAGGATTTCTCCACAGGGCTGAGCCTCCACAAGAGAGGCGTGTTGTGTGGGTTCGAGCCAATGAAGTTTCGCGACGTGCTGAACAGCGATCACCTTCTGCTGGTCGCCTGTCATGATTGCGGCGGGAAGACGCCGCTCGATCCGGCGCCGATCGCGCTGCGTGTGGGCGTGCAGGCCGACATTGCCGAGGTAAGCCCGGATCTGCACTGCCCGGTCTGCGGCTCGGCCGACATCACGCTGGGCGTTCATTCCCCGGTCGCATCCCGCGAAGGTCTTCCGCAACTCGCGAAATAGGCTGCCGTCGGGGCGTGCTTGCGCGCGCGATTCCAGAGTCCTATCCCGGATGAAAGAAACACAGGGAGATGCGCCATGGCTGACCTTCTGGAAACCAAGCAGGACGGCGTCGCCATCCTCACGATGAACCGGCCCGAGGCGCGCAACGCGCTTTCGCAGCCGATGCTCGGCGCGCTGCTGGAGGCGCTGCCTCGGCTTGCTTCTGATCCTGATGTCGGCGCGATTGTCATCACAGGCGCGGGCGGCGCGTTCTGCGCCGGCGGCGATGTGAAGGGTTTTGCGGCGACGGATGGTGGCGCAAATCATGGCCGCTCGCCCGAGCAGGCCGCGCATGCGCTGCGCCAGAGCATGGAAGTGTCGCGCTGGCTGCACGACATGCCGAAAATCACCATCGCCTCCATCCCCGGTGCAGCGGCTGGCGCGGGCCTGTCGATTGCACTCGCCTGCGATTTCCGGATTGCGGCGCGCGGTGCGAAGATCACCACGGCGTTCGCGAAGGTCGGACTCTCCGGGGATTTTGGCGGGACCTATTTTCTGACCCAGCTGGTTGGCTCGGCGAAGGCCAAGGAGCTTTACCTGCTCTCTGATGTCATCCTGGCGGAGGAAGCAGAGCGGCTGGGCGTGGTGAACCGCGCGGTCGATCCGAAGGAGCTAGAGGCTGAGACGATGGCGCTGGCGAAGCGCTTCGCGAATGGCGCGCGCATCACGCAGGGGCTGATGAAGCGCAATCTCAACATCGCCGAGAAGGGCGACATGCTGCTGTCCTTCGACACCGAGGCGCTGAACCATTCGCGCACGGCCCAGACGGCGGATCATGCTGAAGCCGCGAAGGCGTTCGTCGAGAAACGCGCGCCTGTGTTCAAGGGCGCCTAGCCGCGCGTGACCCTCGCGCTCGAAACCACAGGGCTTGGCAAGAGCTATGGCGCTGTCACGGCGCTGTCGGCGCTTGATCTCGCGATACCTAAGGGACTGGTCTACGGCGTGCTGGGTCCGAATGGCGCGGGCAAGAGCACGCTGCTGCGCATGGTGCTGGGGCTCGTGGGGCCGAGCCGTGGCGGGTTTCGGCTGCTGGGCGAGAGCAACATCAACGCGAGCGTACTGCGCCGCGTCGGGGCGATGATCGAGGCGCCGTCGCTGTACCCCTTCCTCACAGCGCGCGACATGCTGCGGATGGCGGCGCGAATGTCTGGGTTCCGGGAAGATGGACGCGAAGAGGCGGTGCTTGCACGCGTGGGCCTGACCGATGCGGCGGATCGCAAGGCGCGCACATTCTCGATGGGTATGCGCCAGCGCCTGGCGCTTGGCGCCGCGCTGCTGGCGCGGCCGGAGCTCCTGATCCTCGACGAGCCCACGAATGGTCTTGATCCCGCGGGTATCCAGGAGATGCGCACGCTGGTGCGTGATCTCGTCGACAAGGATGGCGTCACGATCATTCTCTCCAGCCACCTGCTGGATGAGGTGGAGAAGGTCTGCGACCGCGTCGCCATTCTCGATCATGGCAAGCTGATCGCGGAGGGACGCGTCGCAGACCTTGTCTCCGGCCGTGGCGCGATCTTCATTTCGGCATCGCCGATCGAGAAGGCGCTCGCCATTGCGGGACCGCGTGCGCAGGCGCGGGGCGACAGCATTAGCGTGGAGATAGCGCGCGAAGAAGCGCCTGCCCTCATCCGCGCGCTTGCCGCTGGCGGCGTCGATGTGTTCGAGGCGCGCTGGGCCAACCAGAGTCTCGAAGATGTCTTCCTGTCGCGAACGGGTAGCGCGTCATGATCGGTCAGGCGTTCGGCGCGGAAATCTTCAAGTTGTCGCGCAACCGCTGGTCGCTGTTCTGGGCGTTCGGCTTCATGCCGGTGTTCGGGCTCGTGTCAGGCCTCATCGAGGAAACGGCGGTTCGCGCCTATGTCGGCGACGTGCTGCCCTACGCCAATCCGATCCGCTTTGCCTATGATGGCCTCGGCACGATGCAGTCGTCACTCTTCCAGATATTCGCCGTCGTCGGCGCCGCCATCCTGTTCGCCGGCGAGTATCGCTGGGAGACGTGGCGGGCGATCCTTCCGCGCAATGACCGCGCCGCCATCATGTGTGCGAAGCTGCTGGCGTTCGCGCTGGCGATCGCGGCGAGCATTGCCGCGTGCGGGATCGGGCGCTGGCTTGTCGGGCTCTACGACGCAATGCTGACCGGGCAGTCGGACACCCCGGTGAATGCGCTGGCCGGGCTACTCACCGGTTTCGGCGCGGCGTTCCTCCAGATCATGGTCACCGGCGCACTGGTCATGCTTGTGGCGGTGGTCTCGCGTTCGCTGATGGCGGCGGTTGTCGGGCCCCTGGTGATCCTCGTGGCGGTCGACCTCACGGCGATCCGCTTCAGGCTGGAGACGGGCGAACTGTGGTTGGCGGCGCTTCCGAACTTCGCAGGCCGCGCGATGCGGGAACTCGGGCTTGCTGTGATGGGTGAGGCGGACGCGATCGGCGTCCACCTCGCAGCGCCCGGCGCGATCGCCATGGCGCTGTTAGCCGCCCTGCTCGCGATTGCCGCAATCGTTCTGTTCCAGCGACAGGACCTGTCACGCGAATAGTCCCTTCCCCCTGCGCAGACACAGAGCCGACTTGATCGCGCGCAAACGGATGGCGGCTGGCCGATCCAGTATGGCGGCTCAACCCGCTTCTCCTGGCTCCGGACAGACGTCCCATGCGCACACAAATGATCCTGATCGCCGCGGCGGCTCTCGCAGCCTGCTCGACCGAACCGACGCCAGCGTGGCAATCGGGCGATGCCGAGGTCGGATATCAGGTAGCGCAGGACCTGTGCGCCCACTGCCATGCCATCGAGCCCACAGGCGACAGCCCCAATCCCGGCGCGCCGCCATTACGGCGCGCCCTCCAGAACTATCGGCCGGACTGGCTGGCGGATGATCTGCACGCCTCGCGCGCCCTGTCGCTCCGGCGCATGCCGGTTTTCCATTTCGGCGAAGGGCACGAGTACGATATCGTGGCCTATCTCCTGTCGATCCAGGAGCAGGCTCCTCCGCTGCCGCCTGCTT
Organism: uncultured Alphaproteobacteria bacterium; assembly: GCA_903831485.1. The sequence goes on from CAIKXW010000384.1 coordinate 5,020, forward strand.
CGTGACGACAACAAGGGCATAGCCCGACAAGCGCTAGCGTCCTGTAACTACAGCGCACGGGGCCACGCTCTGAGAATCGTTCTCAAGAGTGACTCTCCGCGCGCCCTACTCGCGCAAGCGTGTTTCGTCCCCGCAGAGATTTCGCGTGAGCACTCGCTCGCTGTCATTGGCGTTCACCAAACCCCGCGCTATGAATTCCCCCAAGGCGTGCGCCCGCTGTGGCGGGGGCACGTGCGTCGCGGGTTAGAAACTGGGCGGAGGAACCGGAACGACTTTTCCGGAAACACGCCCGCGGAGCTCCAAATGACAACCTACACACTCAACGTGAACGGGAAGACCCAGACGGTCGATGTGGACGGCGCAATGCCGCTCCTGTGGGTCCTGCGGGACAAGCTCGACCTTAAGGGGACGAAATTCGGCTGCGGCGTCGCCATGTGCGGCGCGTGCACCGTGCACCTCGACGGCGAGGTCGCACGCGCGTGCGTCACGCCGGTGTCGTCGGTCGGCGCCAAGCGCGTCACCACGATCGAGGCGATCGGCGAGACGAAGACCGGACAGGCCGTCCAGAAGGCATGGCTCGACGTCGACGTCATGCAGTGCGGCTACTGCCAGGCGGGTCAGGTGATGGCGGCGACCGCCCTCATCAACAAGAACCCCAAACCGAACGACAAGGACATCGACATGGCGATGCAGGGCAATGCCTGCCGTTGTGGCACCTATGTCCGCATCCGCGAGGCCATCAAGACGGCCGCGGGCGTCGACACCAAAGACACGCGGGAGGTCTGAGCCATGGCTGACGGCAATATCACCATCAACACATCGCGCCGCTTCTTCCTGCTCGCTGCAGGCAGCGGCCTCGTTCTCGCCGGCTGCGTGACGCCTTCCGACACCACGGACGGCGCGCCCGCCATCGCTGCGGAGGCCGCAAAGCCGCCGGCGCCGGTCGTCGACATGAACACCTATGTCGCGATCTCGCCCGATGGCACGATCCGCATCACGGCGAAGAACCCGGAAATCGGCCAGGGCATCAAGACGATGCTGCCCATGCTGATCGCCGAGGAACTAGATGCCGACTGGTCCAAGGTCGTGATCGAACAGGCGGACGCGGACGCCAAGTACGGCAACCAGATCGCCGGCGGTTCTTTCGCCACGCCGCAGCACTGGGTTCCCCAGCGCGAAGTCGGCGCCGCCGCCCGCGCCATGCTGATCCAGGCCGCGGCTGCGCGCCTGAGCAAGCCAGTGGGTGAGTTCACCACAGAGCCCTCGATGGTCGTCCACGCAGCCTCGAACACGAAGATCGCCTATGGCGACCTCGTCAACGACGCCGCCAAGCTGACGCCGCCGGATCCCAAGACGCTGACGATGAAGGATCCGAAGAACTATCGCCTCATCGGCAAGCCGATGCGCAACTGGGATTCGCCAAAGATCGTGCGCGGCGAGCCCATCTTCGGCATCGACGTGAAGGTCGATGGCATGAAGTACGCCTATTTCGAGAAGGGCGCCGTGTTCGGCGCCAAGCTCGTCTCGGCCAATGTCGACGAGATCAAGGCCCTGCCCGGCATCCTCGACGCTTTCGTCGTGAAGCAGGTCGGCAATCTTCCCACCAAGATGGGCCTGCTCGATGGCGTCGCCATCGTGGCGGACGATTGGTGGACCGCGAAGGAAGCCGCCAAGAAGCTGAAGATCACCTGGGATGAAGGCGTCTCCAAGGACGAGTCGACGGCCGGCTATGACAAGCAAGCTGCGGAACTCGCCAAGGCTGCGCCGCAGAGCAACCTCTCGAAGGCCGGCGATGCCGCGGCAGCGCTCAAGACCGCCTCCAAGACGATCGAAGCGTCGTACTCATACCCGTTCCTTGTCCACGCCCCGCTCGAGCCGATGAACTGCACGGCGCATGCGAAGGCGGACGGCTCGGTGGAAGTCTGGGCGCCGACACAACGTCCCGACATGGGCGCGAGCGGCGCGTTCAGCCTGATCCAGGCCGCCCTCGGCGTGCCGAAGGATAAGATCACGATCCACATGATCCGCTGCGGCGGCGGCTTCGGCCGTCGTCTCGACAACGACTACGCTGTCGAGGCCGCTGCGATCTCGAAGCAGGCCGGCAATATTCCGGTCAAGCTGATCTGGACGCGTGAGCAGGACGTGCAGCACGACCCGTATCGTCCGGGCGGCTATCACAACTTCAAGGCCGGCCTCGACAAGGACGGCAACCTCATCGCGCTCACCAACCACTTCGTCTCGTTCGGCCGTCCCAACGACGCCGGCGCAATGACGATCCTCGCTTCGGCCAACTCGCCGCCGCAGGAATGGCCCGCGGGCTCAATCCCGAACCATTCCTACGACCAGAGCCTGATGATGGGCGGCATGCCCACAGGCCCCCTGCGCGCGCCGACGTCGAACGCCGTCTGCTTCGTCTACCAGTCCTTCCTGGACGAGGTGGCGCATGCAGCCGGAAAAGATCCGCTGGCCTATCGCCTCGACCTTCTTGCCAAGGCCCCGGCTGCCGCCGGTCGCGGCATGAATGCGCCGCGGATGGCCGACGTGCTGAAAGTCGTCGCCGAACGTTCGGGCTGGGCCAACCGCGCCTCTCTGCCGAAGGGCACGGGCATGGGCGTCGCCTTCTACTTCTCGCACCAGGGTTATTTCGCCCAGGTCGCAAAAGTGAAGGTCGAGCAGAACGGTTCCTGGCGCGTGCAGAAGGTGTGGTCGGTGGGCGATGTCGGCTCGACGATCATCAACCCGATCAACGCGCACAACCAGGTGCAGGGCTCGATCGTCGACGGCATTTCGGAAATGCACCAGAAGATCACCTTCGACAAAGGCCGGACGGTGCAGGCCAACTTCTACGACATGCCGCTGCTGCGCATGGACTACGCGCCGCAGATCGACAGCCACTTCCACATCTCCGACAACTCGCCGACGGGTCTTGGAGAGCCGGCGCTCCCGCCGGTTCTGCCGGCGGTGGCCAACGCCATCTACGCGGCGACGGGCAAGCGCATCCGCGCGCTGCCCATCGTGCAGACGGACCTGCGCTGGGCCTGATCCGGCCGAGCGGCGATCACCTGACAGGCGGCCCGGAACCTGGTTCCGGGCCGTTCTGATTCTGGCGCGTGCGCGCCTTCCTGACGCTAGGTAAAGGCGCGCGTCCTTATCGCTTCTCGGCGATAGTGCGGCCTGACACTGACACCTGTCGCGTTTGTGACTCAAAATCGGGCAGTTTCGGACCGCGAAAAGACCGCAGTGCGTTGACGATTTTTCGCGCCGCAGGGATATTGGAAATCTGGATTACATTACGCGATGACCCGGAAACCGGGCCCAGAGGGAGAGCTGGAATGAAACGTGTCCTTATGGCGAGTGCGCTTGCCGCCGTGATCGCCCTTGCGGGCATCAGCGCGGTGGTCGCCGCCCCCGCCCCGACGACGGGCCTGGCGCCTGAGCGGGCTGGCAACTTCCAGCTGACCGACACCACGCGCCTCGCGCACGAGCTGTTCTATTTCAAGCACGCCCCGGCCATCGTGCTGATGTCCCAGACCAATGGTGGCAAGCTTTCGCGTGAAGGCGCTCGCGAACTGGCGAAGGTGCAGGCGTCCTATAAGGACAAGGGCGTCCTGTTCTACATGGTCAACTCGACGCCCGGTCAGTCGCGCGAAGCGACCGCGGCCGAGGCCAAGGCCCAGAAGTTCACGATGCCGGTCCTGATGGATGAGCTGCAGCTCGTCGGCGAGGATCTCGGCATCCAGCGCGAAGGCGAGGTCTTCGTGATCGAGCCGAAGACCGGCTTCAAGGTCGCCTACCATGGCCCGGTCAATCAGGCCGCCAAGGCGATCGACGCCGTGCTGGCCGGCAAGCCCGTCGCCAACCCGCGCATCGAAGTGAAGGCGGGCGCCGCCATCCCGTTCGCCGAGCGCGGCAAGGCTGCCGAGCACGCCAACATTTCGTACTCCAAGGACGTCGCGCCGATCATCCAGGCCAAGTGCGTCGCCTGCCACCAGGAAGGCGGCATCGCGCCCTTCAAGTTCGAATCGTATGAAGTCGTGAAGTCGTTCGCGCCGATGATCCTCGAGTCGGTGATGTCCGACCGCATGCCACCCTACTTCGCCGACCCGCATATCGGCACCTTCCAGAACGACCACGCGCTCACCGCCGACCAGACCAAGACGCTGATCCACTGGGTACGAGCTGGCGCTCCCCGCGGCTCGGGGTCGGACCTGCTGAAGGAAACCGCCGGCGTAGCGCCGGAATGGCCGACATCACTCGGCAAGCCCGACGTGATCGTGACGCTGCCGTCCTTCGACGTGCCGTCCGCCGGCACGGTCGAGTACCAGAACATGCGCATCGACAATCCGTTCAAGGAAGACACGTGGCTCAAGGCGATCGCCGTGAAGCCGGGCGCACGGTCCGTGCTGCACCACGTCACGTCGAACCACTCGCCGGATCGCGGCGCAAAGCCTGCCCGCATCCCGGGTGGTTCGGTCGGCTCCTACACGCCGGGCGCAGAACCTCAGGTCATCGCCGCGGGCGCTGGCGCACCGGTTCCGGCCGGCGGCAAGCTGTCGTTCTCGATGCACTACACGACGACCGGCAAGTCGGCGACGGACCAGACCCAGATCGGCTACTACACGCTGAAACAGGCGCCTGAGTTCATCAAGCGCTCGACCGTCATCTCCGACTTCGCGCTGAAGATTCCGAAGGGTGAGGCGCGCCACACGGAGATCGCCTACCTCGAATTCCCGGCCGACGCCTACCTCTACACGCTCTATCCGCATGCCCACTATCGCGGCTGGTCGGTCGAGCTGAAGCAGATCGCCCCGGACGGCAAGGAAACGATGCTGCTCAGCCTGCCGAAGTACGACTTCAATTGGCAGCGCGACTACGATCCGGTGGACCCGATCCACATCAAGGCCGGCACCAAGCTGGTCGCCAAGTGGATCTACGACAACTCCGAGCACAACAAGGCCAACCCGGACCCGACCATCAACGTCACCTGGGGCGAGCAGTCCTGGGAAGAGATGATGTACTTCCGGGTCAACTATCGCTGGGCTGACGAGACCGTTTCCAACGTCCGCAACGACCTGCAGGCGAAGCTGATGGACTCGCGCACGATCGGCGCGCTCGACAACAACGCCGACAACAAGGTGCAGATCGACGAGCTGACCGGCACCATGGCCTCGGTCCGGACCCGCTTTGCGGACCTCGACACCAACAAGGACGGCGGCCTCGACAAGAAAGAGCTAGAAGCCGGCAACGTCTCCCGCGCCAGCGCAACACGCGACCTGCGCGACGCCGACATCGACCTCTAGTCGATCTGGCAACCAGAACGGAGAAGGCCCGCTCGCAGGAGCGGGCCTTTTCTTTTGGGTGGCGCGGCGTCACAACCCGCTGTGCTCATCCCCATCGCCTCCGCCGACGACCCGCGCATCGCGCCCTATCGCGTGCTCAAGGATCGCGACCTTGATCGCGGGGCGGGTCGCTTCATCGTCGAAGGGACGATCGCGCTCGAGCAGCTGATCCGCGCTGGGCGCTTTCCGGTCGATTCAGTCTTCCTGTCGGAGAAGCGCACGGAAGCGCTGGCGCCGCTGCTCACTCAACTGCCAGGCATCCCTGTCTACACGGCGCCGCAACCGGTGATGGACAGCCTCGCGGGCTACCATCTGCACCGCGGCGTCCTCGCCCTCGCGCGGCGCGACGACGAACCTGACGCACGGCGCCTTCTCGCCAGTCTCCCGGGCAGCCCGCTGACGCTGCTGGTTCTGATCGGCCTGTCGAACCACGACAATGTCGGCGGCTGCTTCCGCAACGCGGCGGCGTTCGGTGCATCCGCCGTGCTGCTCGACGAAACCAGTTGCGATGCGCTCTACCGCAAGTCGATCCGCGTCTCTTCGGGCGCGGCGCTCACCCTGCCCTTCGCGCACGGCGGCGATGGCGCGTCGCTTCTTGCGGCGCTGGCCGATGCGGAAATCGAGACCTGGTCGCTTTCGCCCAGCGGCGGGGAAAGCCTGACCGGGCTCGCGCCGCCACAGCGCCTGGCGCTCTTCCTTGGCGCAGAGGGTCCTGGCCTGCCCGCCGGCCTGATGGCGCAAAGCCGCCGCGTCTCCATCCCGATGGCCGGCGCGATGGACAGCCTCAACGTCGCCACCGCCGGCGCCATCGCCCTGTCGCATGTGTTTACCAGACGGATTACCAGTCCAGCTTGATGCGGTTGAGCGCTGCATCCAGCGTCGCCAGCTGTTCATAGGTCTGATACGCCTGAACGAACAGCACCATGTGGTCGTCATGCCGCCTCGCATACATGCGCTGGGAGATTTCGCGGCCCGGCGGCCCCACCATCATGTCCATGCGGTCGAAGCTTTGGCCGTCGATCAGCCTTTCCGAATATGCATCGCTTATCGTCGTCGGCACGGGCGACTGGGCCAGCAGCCTGCGCGTGTGGAAAAAGTAGTCGGTTCCGCGCACGATGCCCGGGCCCGCGGAAACGTCTTCGGAGACGGCCATGAGCATCGCGTTGGAGTCGCGCGGCGCGCCCGGCGGAAATTCCGAGAAGGTGAACAGGGGACCGCCGCGCTTCATCGCACTGTCGATGACCGCCTTGGACGAGGTGTCCATATCGGACTTGGTCACATCCAGGCCCATGTCCATGATCTTGTCCATCAACTCGCTGTCGGCGACATGCCAGCCTTCCGGCGCTGTCACGGTGATGCCGTAAGCCGCGATGTGATAGGTGTTGTTCCCGACTTCCTCGGGCGCGGAAGTCTGCTCACCTGGCGCAGGCGAATCGGCGGCGCTCTGGCTGGGGGGCGGCGAACCCGAAGGCCCGCAACCAGCGAGTGCAAACGCCAGAAGTGCGGCGGCGGATGCAAGCATGCGCGTCATCGCAACGTCCTCCCTGCCATGACGCGTACATATCCCGGAAACGGATGATCGCCTATCGCCGCGCCATTCCGCGGCAGCAATGGACGTGAGCTGACAGTTCAAACGGCTCGCGCATGCTGTTATGCAGGCAGCGACAGCGGGAGCTTGGACTCATCATGCGCGGATTCATCATCGCCTGCTTCCTTGCTGCTGCCGCCTGCTCGCCAGCGGCGGAGGGGCCTGCCGAGGGCGTGGACGCGATCACGCCCCGCAACCCGTTCTTCGGCACATGGAAGCTTGCGGCCACCCGCGTCGCGCCGTGGTGGGACAGCCAAGGTCAGGAACCTGCA
>CAIKXW010000385.1 GCA_903831485.1 uncultured Alphaproteobacteria bacterium
AACGCTGCGCGAGTTCGCCGACGCGGCCGGCGATGCCGATGGAACCAGACGCGGGCTCGCCCCGCCCTGCGATCAGCGACAGCAGTGTGGACTTGCCCGAACCGTTGCGGCCGACGAGGCCGACGCGCTCGGGACCGATCGCGAGTGTGAGGCCTTCGAACAGGGTGCGGTCGCCAGGCGTTTTGGCGGCGACGCGATCGAATGTGATGGAAGGGAACATGGGCACACGGAAGCAGGAGTGGAAACGACGCGCGAGATCAGGCGGGTTTCGACAGCTTCATGTGCGTGGGCTCCAAGGTTGGCGCGTGTGTGCGGGACAAGGCGGGAAAAGTCAATGTTGGGCGCGCGGGCGCGATCTCGCAGGAGGGGCGTGCGAGGTGGGGTGTTTCTGGTTTCCGAGCGTTGAAAGGGAGGACCGTGCGAGCTGTGGCTGCCCCCTCCGTCGCGCGCAAGCGCGCGCCACCTCCCCCGCCTGGCGGCGAGGGAGGCAAGAGGCGCCGGCGCTTTGCCTCCACCGGCGAAGCCGGGGGAGCAACCATGTGGATCAGATGCAGATTGTGGGCGTCCAGGGTGTTCCTCTTTTGAGGACCAGGTTTGCCGCCTCGATGATCTTCCGCATGACGGCGACGAGGACGACCTTGGGAGGCTTGCCGCGGGCTGTGAGCCGGTCGGCGAAGGCCTTGAGGCCCGGATCCGTACGCCGTGCGGCCAGTGCGGCCATGTAGATGAGGCGCCTTGGTCGCTGGCGTCCGCCGCCGATGAAGCGCTGGCCCTTCCATGCGCCGCTGTCGCGATCGAACGGAGCAACCCCGAGCAGGGCGCTGGCCTGGCCGTGATCCATGGCGCCGAGTTCGGGCATGCGGATCACCAGGGCTGCGGCGTTGATGGCGCCGACGCCGGGAAGAGACGCGACGAGATCGAAGCGCCTGGCGAGATCGGCGCGGGCGCGGATGCGTCGGACCAGGTCTGCAGCGAGCGACTTCTTGCGGGCGGCGAGGATGCGGATGTGGTCTGCGAGATCAGCGCGCAGGTCGGCAAGCCGCGTATGCTCGCGATGAGTCCTCGCCTGCGCCAGCAGGTCTGCGGCCTGCTCGTAGGCCGTCATCCGTTCGGCGAGCTCGGCCAGATAAGGGTCGGCGGCCGCCTTGACGGCTTCAACCTGGGCTGTGGCGGCTGCGATCAGGCGCGCATCGAGCCGGTCGCTCTTGGCGCGCTTGCGCTTGAGGCGCGCGAACAGGCGCACTTCCATCGGCTGGTGAAGAACAGTCTCGAAGCCGCTGTCCTGGAGGAACCTGACGACGCTCTTCTCGTAGCCGCCGCTTGCCTCGAGGCCGACGCGGCGGACGCAGCGCCTGGCGAGCCAGTCGCCAAGCCGGGCCATGCCATCCGCGTCGTTGGCAAAGCGCGCCTCGTCTGCGCTGCCCGGTTCTGCGCCGTGCAGGGCGACATCCAGATGCGCCTTGGCGATATCGATCCCGGCGATCTTCGTGCTAGTCTTCCTCTGTTCCATTGACCCCTCCTTGTGGCTTCGGACCCTCCCCAATCATCGGGGCGTCCCTGCAACCATCCGGGTGAAATGAAACGCCGGCGGCGGCCCAGCTCCCCCGCAGCCCGCCCCACAACTCAAAGGGGAGGCTCAGGTGGCGACGGCCCCTCCGCCGGGTCGTCCGCCTGGCGGTGGTGCGCCAGGCGGACAATCCCGGAAGACGCGCCAATCTAGCAGAGCCCGCACAAACAAGGTGGCTTGCGCAGCAAGACGGAGGGGGCTGTCGAGGTCGATGCCTTCACGACGCGCGATGCGTAACGCGTGTGCGCGGATGGCGGGTTCGGGATCAGCGTTGAAGCGCGCCATGGCGAGGAAGCGGCGGTTCATCTCGAACGGCGCTGCAGGGCATGGCCCGCCATAGTGTTCGGGTGGTTCGGTTGAGGGGATGAAGGCGTCGAGATCGAGGTCTTTGCCCGCGAGCAGTTGGGCGGCGCCGGCGGCGAGGATCTGGTCGCGCATCCATTCGCACTGGCGGAGGTCCAGCCAGTGGTCGCGCCAGTTGGGTTTGAAGCGCGTGTTGCGACGGATGCGTTTGAGTTTTGCGATCTGGTCGAACAGGTGAGCCAGCCAGGCGATGAGCATGGCGATGGGCGCGAACCAGTTCGGGTCCGCGTTATCGTCGGGCTCGAGAGGCGCGTCTTCGAGACTCATGGGCGCGATTATACGTGCGCTGGGAGCCCGGCCGGTTTGCGTCCTCGTTTCCCGCATATTTTGGCGGGCAAGCTGCTGAGATTGCTGCGGAAGAGTTTTCGCTGTCCGCCGAATCTGCGCGCCCGCCTTCCTGCAAAATGCGGTGTG
>CAIKXW010000386.1 GCA_903831485.1 uncultured Alphaproteobacteria bacterium
CATCCGCGGACGCCGCGCTGCCGCCTGCATCAGGCTCGCATCGATCAGCGTGCCGCGCTTAACCAGCACGCCATGCCCCTCAAGCTGCCGCTGCATCTCCGCAAACAGCGGCTCGACCAGCCCTTCCTTTGCTAGCCGCTCGCGGAAACGCCAGAACGTCGAATGGTCCGGCACATCGTCCTCCAGCGACAGCCCGCAGAACCGCAGAAATGACAGCCGGTCCGACAGCGACGCCTCCAGCCCCTCGTCCGACAGGTCATACCAGCGCTGCAGCAACAGCCCCTTGAACAGCACCAGCGCCGGCCAGCCCGCCTCGCCCTTGCCGGTCGCCTTCGGCTCAACCGGCGCAAGCACACGCGCAATGCCGACCCAGTCGATCAGCCGCGATATCCGCTCCAGCTGGTCCAACGTTCGGCCCCGCCGCGAGGCAACCGTCCCCTCCCCGAGCCCAAGCTGACCAACACGCTTGCGAGCCATCAAACCCTCCCCAGAACAACCTCAGGGAATCACCATCCGGCCAATCGGGCAAAGAACTCCACCATGAGGGCTAATTTGCTAGCGGTAGAGTAGCGCTCATGGTGAGCAGCCAGCGAAGCTGGCGCCCGTCGAACCACGAGGGCGTACCCACGAACAGATGACAAATCCGGATTTTGCTCCATGTTTGATCAGAGGAGCCACGCATGACCATCCCCCGCCTCGTCATAGCCGCCTACCGTCCAAAGCCCGGGAAGGAGAACGTCCTCCTAGCCGAAGTGCGCGACCATGTGCACCTACTGCGCTCCGAAGGCCTCGCCACGGATCGCCCCGCCGTCGTGATGCGCGCAAAGGACGGCGCCATCATCGAGGTGTTCGAATGGGCCTCGCCCGCCGCCGTCGATGAAGCGCACAACAATCCGCGCGTGCAGGCGATGTGGGCCCGCTTCGCCGCCTGCAGCGACTACGCCCCGCTCAACACGCTCTTCGAATCCGCTGACATGTTCGCCGAGTTCGAGCCGGTCGATCTCCACCTCACGCCCATCGTTCAGCCCGACCCGGACCACAGGGCGGAGTAGGGCCTATTCCGGCAGCGCGATCTGCTTGGCCCCGGCCATCGCCGCGTCCGAGGTGTCGTACTCGAAGATGTCGCCGATGGACTCGCCATAACAAACGACCGCTTCAAGCAGCTCCTCAACCGTATCCACCTCCACGTCGAGCCATTGCCCGTCCGGTTCGCCATTGCCGACGATTTCGCCATCGGCATCCATGATCATTGAATCGCCGAGCTGGAACTGGTCGCTCAGGCAGTCGAACGAGATGTCCTGCATGAGGAAAGTGAAGGCGCCGTCCCCGTTTGAGAACGGCTGGCCGGCCGCGAAATACATCAGCCGAGTCACCGTAAAGACGTCGTCGTCTTCCACGATGCTTTCGGTTTCCCAGCCCAGCGCGCCGCCCTTCATGGCGACCATTTCCCAGTGTTCCGTCGCATCCTGCTGGGCGGCCGCGCCGCCGCTCCCTATCAGCGCCACCGTAACGATCGCCGCCGCCAAAACCCGTGTCTGCATGTCCATCCCTGTTCAATTCCGCCTAGTCAGGCCTGATTTGCCACGAACGCGCAACATCACGCGCCGGCCCCCTTCCAAAGCTTGCATTTAACCCCGTTCCGCTGCACTCACGCATCGAATTCCGCGACTGCGAACAAGGCCAAATGCCCCAGCTTCTGCTCGAAATCCTCTCGGAAGAAATCCCGGCCCGCATGCAGGCGAAGGCCGAGGCCGATCTCGTCAAGGCGCTGATGGACGGCCTCACCACGGCCGGCCTGATACCCGAAGGAATCAAGGGCTTTTCCGGCCCCCGCCGCCTCGTCGCCGTGGTCGAAGGCCTGCCGGTCAAATCCGCAGACGTCACCGAAGACATCCTTGGCCCCAAGGAAGGCGCGCCCGAAGCCGCCATCCAGGGCTTCCTCAAGAAGGCGGGCCTGACCGACATCCGCCAGGCCCACATCCATGACGTGCCGAAGAAGGGCAAGGTCTACGTCGCCCACGTCCGCAAGCCGGGCAAACAGACGACCGATGTCATCGCCGCGCTCGTCCCCCAGATCATCCGCGGCTTCCACTGGCCCAAATCGATGCGTTGGGGTTCTGGCGATCTCCGCTGGGTCCGCCCCATCTCCCGCATCCTCTGCACGTTCGAAGGCGAAGTCGTCCCCTTCGAGATCGAAGGCATCAAGTCCGACAACATCACCGAGGGCCACCGCGTCATGGGCCGCGGCCCGTTCAAGGTGCGCCGCTTCGACGACTACGAAGACACGATCAAGAACAAGGGCCGCGTGATCCTCGACCGGGAAGAGCGCAAGGAAATCATCCTCACCGAGGCGAAACAGCTCTGCCACGCGCAGAACCTCGAACTGGTCGAAGACATCGGCCTGCTTGAGGAAGTCGCCGGCCTTGCGGAACATCCCGTCGTCATCATCGGTGACATGGACAAGAGCTTCCTCGATCTCCCGCCCGAGGTCATCAAGCTCTCCATGCGCACCCACCAGAAATACTTCGCCGTGCGCGACCCCAGCTGGCACGACAACCGCCTCGCCCCGAAATTCATCGTCGTCGCCAACCTCGACGCCGCCGACGGCGGCCAGAAGATCGCCGAAGGCAACTCGCGTGTGCTCAGCGCGCGTTTGAACGACGCAAGATTCTTCTGGGACAACGACCGTCAGATCAAACTCGAAGATCGCTTCGAGAAACTGGGCAACATCGTCTTCCACGAGAAGCTCGGAACGGTGAAAGACAAGGCCGGGCGTGTGATGGCGCTGGCGAAGGAACTCGCCCCGAAAGTCGGCGCGGACCCGGCGCAGGCCGAACGCGCCGCCAAGCTCGCAAAATGCGACCTCGTCTCCGACATGGTCGGCGAGTTCGCCGAACTCGAAGGCGTGATGGGGCGGTATTACGCCATGCTTCAGAAAGAACCGCAGGCGATCGCGGACGCGGTTCGTGATCACTACAAGCCCAAAGGCCCCGGCGACGCCCTGCCTGGTGGCGAAGTTGGCACCGCGGCAGCTCTTGCAGATAAAGTCGACACGCTGGTTGGCTTTTGGATGATCGGAGAAAAGCCAACCGGGTCCAAAGATCCATATGCTCTTCGTCGCGCAGCGTTAGGAGCAATTCGAACGGTGCTTGAAAAGAAAGTACGACTGGCGCTGCGCCGTGAGCTCAATCTAGCGTTTGATGGCGTCCTTTATCAGCTTTTCAAAGCCGACAAGATTGTAGGCTTTGAAACGGCAGCGATGCTCGCGAATGAGATGAACGAGCCGCCTCGATATCAGATGCTGAGAGATCAAGGGCCAGTTGGTTGGCGCGATAAAACGTACCAGTACGTGTCGTTTGACGAATTCCGAAAGGAAATCGGAAGCTACAAGATCTATCTCAACGACGATCCGATGGCAGGCGGTGGAATTGGAGCTGCAGCGCCAGAAGGTTGGACAAGGTTTTCAGATCGAGACGAAACAATTCAAGACCTCCTCTCCTTCTTCGCCGACCGCCTCAAAGTCCATCTCCGCGAACAAGGCGCCCGCCACGACCTGATCGACGCCGTGTTCGCGCTGGGCGAAGACGACCTCGTCCTCATCGTCAAGCGCGTCGAAGCCCTCGGCGAATTCCTCTCAACCGAAGACGGCAGGAACCTTCTCGCCGGCTACAAGCGCGCCGCCAACATCCTCGCCATCGAGGAAAAGAAGGACGGCAAGTACTCAGGGCAGGGCAAAGTGATGCCCGGCGATCCGTCGGAAGTCGATGCGCTGGTATCCGCGCTCAACAAGGCGGCGCCCGATGCCTCCGCAGCGCTTGAAAAGGAAGATTTCGCCGGCGCCATGCGCGCGCTCTCGAAACTCCGCGGCCCCGTGGACGCTTTCTTCGACAAGGTCACTGTGAACGCCGACGATGCCGGCGCACGGGCCAACAGGCTGATGATCCTCTCGCAAATCCGCGACGCCTTGGGGCGCGTTGCGGATTTCTCGAAGATTGAAGGATAGGGAAAGTTGAACGGCTCTACTCCAACACCGTCATTCCGGCCGAAGCGCGAAGCGCACAGAGCCGGAACCCAGGGGTTACGAGTACGATCCGCGCATCTCGCTCCTGGGTTCCGGGTCTCCGCTTCGCTTCGCCCGGAATGACGACCTAGAATGTACCACTGCAGGTAACCGACATGAGCCAACTCGCCACCAAGTGGGTCTATGATTTCGGCGGCGGCGCCTCGGATGGCGACGCCTCGATGAAGAACCTTCTGGGCGGCAAGGGCGCCAATCTCGCGGAGATGTCGAAGCTCGGCCTCCCCGTGCCGCCCGGCTTCACTATCACCACCGAAGTCTGCACCGTCTTCTACCAGCTCAAGAAGAAATACCCCGCCGACCTCGAAGCCCAGGTCAACGACGCCCTGCGCGCCCTCGAAGGCCGCACCGGCAAGATGTTCGGCGACGTGCGCAACCCGCTGCTCGTGTCCGTGCGCTCCGGCAGCCGCGCCTCCATGCCCGGCATGATGGACACGGTCCTGAACCTCGGCCTCAACGACCAGACCGCCGAGGGCCTGTCGAAACTCTCCGGTGACCGCCGCTTCGCCTATGACAGCTATCGCCGCTTCATCCAGATGTACTCCAACGTCGTCCTCGGCATCGGCCATGACGAGTTCGAGCACATCCTCGACGACTACAAGGAAAGCCACGACTTCAACTTCGACACCGATCTGGGCGCCGAAAGCTGGATCGAGGTCATCGCGCTCTACAAGAAAGCAGTCGAGAAGAAGATCGGCCGCCCGTTCCCGCAGGAGCCGAAGGACCAGCTCTGGGGCGCCATCGCCGCTGTGTTCTCAAGCTGGATGAACGACCGCGCCGTCACCTACCGCCGCCTCAACGACATTCCCGCAAGCTGGGGCACGGCCGTCAACGTGCAGTCCATGGTGTTCGGCAATATGGGCGAGTCGTCCGCCACCGGCGTCGCCTTCACGCGCGATCCTTCCACCGGCGAGAAGCGCTTCTATGGCGAGTATCTGGTGAATGCGCAGGGCGAGGATGTCGTCGCCGGCATCCGCACGCCCGCGCCGATCTCCAACTCCCGCAAGGCCGAACTCCGCTCCGAGGATCTCTCGCTCGAAGAGGCAATGCCCGTGGTCTACGGCCAGCTCATCGCCGTCGCCGAACGCCTCGAGAAACACTATCGCGACATGCAGGATATCGAGTTCACGGTAGAGCAGGGCAAGCTCTACATGCTCCAGACTCGCAACGGCAAACGCACGGCCCAGGCCGCGCTCAAGCTCGCCGTCGACATGTGCCGCGAAGGCCTGATCTCCGAGACGGAAGCCGTCCTCCGCCTCGATCCGGCCCAGCTCGACCAGCTTCTCCATCCCGCCATCGCGGAAGATGCCGTGCGCGACGTCTTCGTTAAAGGCCTTCCCGCCAGCCCCGGCGCCGCCGTCGGCCAGATCGTGTTCGAGCCGTCCGAAGCCGTGGCCCTCGCCCAGTCCGGCAAGCCCGTCATCCTCGTCCGCATCGAGACCAGCCCCGAAGACATCCAGGGCATGCACGCGGCCAAAGCCATTGTCACCGCGCGCGGCGGCATGACCAGCCACGCCGCCGTGGTCGCCCGCGGCATGGGCCGCCCCTGCGTCTGCGGCGCGGGCGCGCTGCAGATCGACGTCGAACGCGGCATTGTCCGCGTCGGCTCCCGCACGCTGAAGAAGGGCGACATCATCACGGTCGACGGCGCCAAGGGCCAGGTCCTTGTCGGCTCCGTGAAGATGGTGGAGCCCGCCCTCGGCGGCGATTTCGGCGAACTGATGGACTGGGCTGACAAGGTCCGCCGCATGAAGGTCCGCGCCAACGCCGAAACGCCGCTCGACGCCGAAACCGCCCGCAGGTTCGGCGCCGAGGGCATCGGCCTCTGCCGCACAGAACACATGTTCTTTGACGCCGGCCGCATCCCCGTCGTCCGCGAGATGATCCTCGCCGACAACGAGCGTGGCCGCCGCAAGGCGCTCGAAAAGCTCCTGCCGATGCAGCGCCAGGACTTCGCGGAAATCTTCCGCATCATGGCGGGCCTCCCCGTCACCATCCGTCTGCTCGATCCGCCCCTGCACGAATTCCTCCCCCACACGGACGAAGATATCGCCGGCGTCGCGCGGCAATCAGGCGTTGCGGCGGACGTGCTGAAAGCCCGCGCCGCCGAGCTGCACGAATCCAACCCGATGCTCGGCCATCGGGGCTGCCGCCTCGGCGTCACCTATCCCGAAATCTACGAAATGCAGGCCCGCGCCATCTTCGAGGCCGCCCTCGACGTGGCGAAGGAGTCGGGCGCCGCGCCCATTCCCGAAATCATGATCCCGCTGGTGGCGACCCGCAAGGAACTCGAACTCATGCGCGCCCTCGTTGTTTCGACGGCGGAGCGCGTGTTCAACGAACGCAAGGCCCAGGTCGACTATCTCGTCGGCACCATGATCGAACTACCGCGCGCCTGCCTCCGCGCCGGCGAGATCGCGGAGGAGGCCGAATTCTTCTCCTTCGGCACCAACGACCTCACGCAGACCGTCCTCGGCATCTCGCGCGACGACGCAGCGCGCTTCCTCAAGACCTATGAGGAGCGCGGCATCTACGAGAAAGACCCCTTCGTCTCCATCGACCGTGACGGCGTCGGCGAACTCGTGCGCATGAGCTGCGAACGCGGCCGCGCCGCGCGCCCGCACCTCAAGCTGGGCGTCTGCGGCGAGCACGGCGGCGATCCGGCCTCGATCTATTTCTTCGAGGAAACCGGCCTCGACTATGTCAGCGCCTCGCCCTTCCGCGTGCCCGTTGCGCGCCTGGCGGCTGCTCATGCGGCGCTGGCGCGGCGAAAATAGCCTCCGCTGCCCGCCAGCTTTGACCGTCCCCGCGGGCGTGCGACATCTGCGGCGCCAAGGGGACGACTCATGAAAGCTCACTGTTTCGCCGCAGCGACCGCAATCGCCGTGCTTGCGCTCGCGCCCGCCGCCCATGCCCAGGCCGTCTGCGACGATATCGCGAGAGTGCTGCACGAAGCAGAAGACAATTTCGGCGGCGCTATCGGCGATGAGATCGAGGAGGATTTCTACGGCACGACTTTCACGCTGCCGGGCGCGGACGTATGCAGGATCGCGTTTGACCTGGACAGCATGTTCTACTGCACTTGGCAGTTCCCCAGCGAAGCGGCCATGGTCAACTTCCTCGACTCGCAGATTGCAGAAATGCGCGCCTGCCTCACGATCGACTGGAAAGAGGAGACGATTGAGGGCGACGGCGAGGATGCCGAATGGCGCCTGATCTCCGGGAAATCCTTCGGCGTGACGATCAATGGCGAGGATCTTGTGTATGTCGCCCATGCGGACGCCTCGAAGGCAAGCCCCACCGTCTGTGAAGCCGTCGTCTCGCTGACCTACATATGGTTCTGACCGAATTGGTGGAGCGGCGCACAGCGCCACAAAACCTTCACGCATCGGACGAGCTAATCGCGCTATTCGGCCCGAATCCAACACGGAGCCCGCCCATGCTGTCGCGTCGCCATCTTATCCGTTCCGCCGTAAGCCTCGCAGTCGCCGCGCCCGCCCTGCAACTCATAGGCTGCGCGACGCCAGGCGCCACGCGGCCCCAGATTCGCCAGCGCGTCTCCAGCCTGCCGCTCACGCCCGACCCCAAGGGCCTGCTCGATCTCGCCCCCGGCCTGTCATACGCCGTGCTCTCGCGCACCGGTCAGGAAATGTCCGATGGCCTGCTCGAGCCCGGCAATCACGATGGCATGGCGGCTTTCCCCGTGGAGGGCGATCCCACGCGCTGCGTGCTTGTTCGCAACCACGAGCTTGGCGCCACGTCGCCGGTCTCTGCCTTCGGCGCCGACCTCTCGCGTGTTCAGCGCATCTCCCGCGAACGCGTCTACGATCTTTCGCCCGCCGGCAAACCCTTCGCCGGCGGAACCACGACGGCGCTCGTCAACCTGAAGTCCATGCGGGTCGAGCGCACGCACCTGTCGCTGGCCGGCACGGCGGTCAACTGCGCCGGCGGCCCCACGCCCTGGGGCTCTTGGCTTTCCTGCGAGGAAACTCGACTCGTGAAGGGCCCCGACGCCAGCAGGTCTCACGGCTTCATCTTCGAAGTTCCTGCCATGCTCACACAACCAGTCGAACCCATTGCGCTCACCGCCATGGGTCGTTTCGAGCACGAGGCGGCCGCTGTCGATCCCGCAACCGGCATCGTCTACCTCACGGAAGACACGGCGGATTCGCTGTTCTACCGGTTCCTTCCCAGCGCGCGCGGCGAGCTGGCGAAAGGCGGTCGCCTGCAGGCCCTCGTTCTCGTCGAGCAGGCCGGCGCCGACACGCGCAACTGGTCGAAAGAGCAGGGCGGCGACCCGTCGCTCCGCATGGTCTCGAACCGCAGGTACGGCGTGCGTTGGGTCGATATGGCCGATGTCGAAGCGCCCGAGGGCGATCTGCGCCTGCGCGGCCGCAAAGCCGGCGCCGCGGTATTCGCGCGCGGCGAAGGCATCGCTTTCGCGCTGGAAGCGGCAGGCCCTGCGATCTACTTCACCTGCACCTCCGGCGGCGCCGCGCAGATCGGCCAGATCTGGCGTTATGTGCCCAGTGCATATGAGGGGACGTCCCGCGAGGCCGATGCTCCCGGCAGTCTCGAACTCTTCGTTGAAAGCACGGGCGAGTCCGACTTCGAGAAATGCGACAACATTGTCGCTTCGGCGCGCGGCGAACTCATCGTCTGCGAGGATGGCGCGGGCGACAATTTCATTCGCGCCGTGGCGCCGGATGGCCTGATCTACACGCTCGCCCGCAACGCCGATGCTGGCAAATCCGAATTCTGCGGCGCCTGTTTCTCACCCGACGGCGCAACCCTGTTCGTCAACATCCAGAAGCCTGGCATCACCCTCGCAATCACCGGAGACTGGCTCACCCTCCAGCGCAACGCCCGCAATCTGGTGTAGTTAAAGCAACCACAAGGGCGCGCTCACAGACGCCAGCAACAAACCCTCTGGAAGCGAGCACCTTGGGTGCACGCGTCCCCTGCCCCTCATCCTTGTAACTTGGCTCCAACACCTGATCATGTGTTCACGGGTGTGTCGGCGGGGCGCTTCCAGAATGCACGCAACCCCGCAGAATCCGACATGTCCGCTGTAGGATGGCCGTCCCCCGACCTGCTGCGCCGCGGCGGTCCCCGCGGCCTCGCCTGGGGGATGGATGTCAACACCACTCCACCCCCTCTTGAGCCTGAGCGATACTGCGCCCGCACTGACGTGAGGGAGGTCTCGAAGTCGACCGAAGCTTCCAGATGTCAGGGCGTCGGTCGCGTGGCCGTCGGCGTGTCGGGGACTGCGAGAGCCCC
>CAIKXW010000387.1 GCA_903831485.1 uncultured Alphaproteobacteria bacterium
AGAAAATCCGAGGGGTTCCAGCCCGCGCCGCAGGCTACCCGAGGCGGCCCCGACGATGGTAAGCGATGCCATGCCAGAAGACGCGCCCCGTGATTTCATTGTCCGCCCGATCGATCCGGACGTCGATGGTCCGGCGCTGCATGCGCTGTTCAGCGATGAGGACAGCTGCCGCTACCTGACACGGCCGGCGACCCTCAGCGTGGCGGAAACGATCACGATGCTGCGCGAGTGGATGGGGCAGGACGACATCAACTGGGCGATCGCGGATACGCCCGATGGCCCGGCCCTTGGCCGCGTGTCGATCTATCCACGAGGCAAGAACAATGTGTGGGATGCGGCATGCATGATCGCGCCGTCGGCGCGTGGCCGAAATCTCGCAGTTCGAGCGCTGGCCCTGGCGCTGGAGGAGGCGTTCGAGACACTAGGCGCGCGGCGGATCACGGCGGATATCGACCCTGACAATGGCGCCTCGATCCGCGTGTTCGAGACGCTGGGCTTTACGCTGGAGGCGCGGTTGCGGGGCGAGTGGGAGATGCATATCGGCGTGCGGGATTCGCTGATCTACGGCCTGCTTCGGGACGATGACCGGCCATGGCGCAACTGGGCCCGATAACTGGTCATCGGCAGGCTCTCCTGATAAGGCAGCGCGCATGACGATCCAGTTGCCCCTCTCCGCTCACGACGCTGTTCTTGCTGGAACCATGCTGGCCATGGGAGAGGCTGCACGGGCAGCCTCCGCCGGACTTGCCAAGGCCGGGCCGGAGCGGCGTACCGCTGCGCTCAAGGCGATGGCGGCGCGTATCCGTGCGGCTGAACCCGCGATCCTGGCGGCCAACGCGAAGGACATGGCGGGCGGGCGCGACAAGGGCCTCACCGGCGCGATGCTGGACCGGCTTGAGCTGACCCCCGCACGCATCGCGGCAATGGCGCAGGGTGTCGAAGAGGTAGCGGACGTTACGGACCCGGTCGGCATGGTGATCGCGAGCTGGACGCGGCCCAATGGCCTGGCGTTCGAGCGGGTTCGCGGGCCTATTGGCGTGATCGGTATCATCTATGAGAGCCGGCCGAATGTGACGGCGGATGCTGGCGCGCTGTGCGTGCGCGCGGCAAACGCGGCGATCCTGCGGGGCGGATCTGAAAGCCTGAACTCTTCTCTGGTGATTGCCGACGCGCTGCGGGTGGGATTGAAGGATGCTGGCCTGCCGGAGGATGCGATCCAGCTGGTGCAGACGGCGGATCGCGCTGCGGTGGGCCACATGCTGGCTGGCCTCAACGGCAAGCTCGACGTGCTGGTTCCGCGCGGGGGCAAGAGCCTGGTGGCCCGCGTGCAAGACGAGGCGCGCGTGCCGGTGATTGGGCATCTTGAGGGGCTCTGCCACACCTACATCCACGAAGGCGCGGATCCCGCCAAGGCGGAGGCGATCATCGTGAACGCCAAGCTGCGCCGCGTGGGCGTGTGTGGATCGACCGAGACAATGTTGATCGATGCGAGCATCGCGCCTGCCCTGCTGCCGCGTCTGGCGAAAGCGCTGGAGGCGGCGGGTTGCGAGTTGCGCGGGGACGCGCGGGCGCGGGCGATCCATCCGATGAAGGAAGCCACGATACAGGACTGGACGACGGAATACCTCGCGCCGATCCTGTCGGTTGCAGTGGTGGACGGTGTTGAAGGTGCGATGGCGCACATCGCGCGCTATGGCTCGCAGCATACCGAGAGCATCGTGACCGAAGATGCGGCGGCGGCGGAACGCTTCCTCGCCGAGGTGGACAGCGCCATCGTGATGCATAACACCTCGACGCAGTTTGCCGATGGCGGCGAGTTCGGCATGGGCGGCGAGATCGGCATCGCGACAGGCCGCCTGCATGCCCGCGGTCCGGTGGGTGCTGAACAGCTGACGACGTTCAAGTATGTCGTGCGCGGCACGGGTCAGATCCGACCGTAGTCGGCCCTAAGGCCGATCGTTTCGCTGCCATTCATTTCAGGAAAGTAACGTCGCTGCCACACTAACGCCCCAACGCGCTCGCGATATGGTAGGCAGGCGCTGGGTGGTGGGGTCTGGCCTTACGCAGCAGAAGGGCGGGCTGTGCAACAACTCGACTCGACGACGGCCAACCCGTCAGATGTGGCCGCCGGCGGCGGTGATTTTTTCGGCATTCCGTATGGATGGCCACTGGCGCTCGCTATTGTCGGCCTGATCATCGTGATGTGGATCGGCCGCGAGCCGATGCACCGGATCGTGCGCCAGACCTTCTTCTTCCTCGGCTACATGTTCGCCCGCTGGGGCTCCTCCCTACTCGATCACGGCCGCCGCGCACGCGAAGTGACCAACGAGAAGATCGCTTCGCAGCGCGCCGACGAGTTGCAGGACCGGATGCTTCATCTCGAAGAGAAGATGGGCAAGCGGACGGAGCAGCTGGCGCGTGAGACCGGCCCGATCCTGAAGAAGCTGGACAAGGCGACACATGAACTGGCGACGAGCGCTAATGCGATTTCCGACATCAACCTGGAAGACGCCGCAGAGCGCGCCTTCCGCTCCGCCCTGCCGTCGATGGAGTCGACGCGGGGGCTGACCAAGATCGAGAAGAACATCGCCGCCAACACGGCGCGTGCGATGAACGACAAGCTGACGCCGCTGCGCCCGGCGCTTATCACAATCCGGAACGAGAGCCCGCGCCTGAAGGAAGTCGCCGAAAAGCTGGTGAAGATCGAGCACGACTTCAACAAGAATGCGAGCGACGTGAACAAGGCTTTCATCGAGTTCGAGGAGATCGTGCGGTCCGAGGATCGCAGGAAGATCGCTTCGCGTGCGTCGATCGTCGTGCCGTGGCTCATCGCGGTGCTGATCACGACCATCGCGCTGGCTGGCGTGTTCCTGAACTTCTTCCTGATCGAGCGGCCAATGGCCGAGATCGTCGGTGAAGGCGCGCGCATCGGCGGCATCGGCCTGCCGACCTTTGCAGCGATCATCGTCATCTTCCTCGAATTCGTGACGGGCGTGATCCTCATGGACTCGGCCGGATTCACGCGATTGATCCCGGCCTTCCATTCCATGTCGGCGGCGGGGCGGCGGGTGATGCTGGTGGTGTCTTTCACCTTCCTCGCGCTGTTCTCCGTCATGGAGATGACGCTCTCGATCGTGCGCGAGCAGATCATCGAGCAGGACCGCGAGACCGACCGGCTCGCAGCACAGATCATCGGGCCGGTGCTGATCGCGCCACAACCAAGCGCCGAAGCGCCTGCGGCGGCCGCTCCGACCGAAGCGCCGCAGCGCGCGAACGTGTTCGGGCTCGAACTGTCGACGTTTGCACAGCTGATACTTGCGGGCGTGATTCCCTGGCTGCTGGCGGCGGCGGCGCTGCCGCTCGAGACCATCATCCGCAATTCGGTGTTCATCATCTCGATCTTCGCCAGCTTCGCGCTGATCTTCCTGTCCTTCATCTGCAAGACGATCTCGGCGCTGTTCAAGAATATCGGCGTCTTCCTGCTGGCGATCTACGACTTCATTATCTTCCTGCCGCTGTTCGCGCAGCGATGGTGGAAGGAACGCCGGGCGACGGGGGAGAGCGGTCCGCAGCGTCGCGGGCAAGCCGACGACGAGCTGGTACTGAACGACCCGCCGCCGCCACGGCCGTCCAAACGCGAGAAGTCGCGTCAGGCGGAGCCGGAATTCGAGAAGGCATCATGATGCGCCGCCTTGCCGCCGCAGCCTGCGGCCTCTCGCTTCTTGCGCTCGCCGGTTGCGGCCTCGTGACTTCGACCAACCGGTCGGTGTTCTTTGTGTTCGACGTGTCGGGCACCTATGTCGAGGCTGTGCCGGACGCGACCAAGATGGCCAACATCACGGTGGCGAAACTTCTGCCGGGCGACTGGGTCGGCGCAAGCCAGATCAGCGCCTGCTCCTTCTCCGAGAAGGAGATCATACTCCAGCGCCAGTTGCCGACGACGCCGAGCCTGGCCGCCGAGGCCAAGCGCGAGCTGTTCAAGGAGTTCACCGCCTATGCGGCGCAGGTGAAGTCGGCGAAGTACACCGACATCCGGGGCGCCCTCGCGCAGGCCTCGTTCGAGCTGAAACAGCGTCCAGAGGAAGAGCGGTTCATCGTGCTGTTTTCGGACATGCTGGCCGACTACGGCAAGGCTTGCGACACGTCCGAAATCAAGCTTGACCTTGCAGGCATCCATGTGATCGCCGCCAACGTCATCAAGTCTGACCCGGCCGACCCTCAAGAATATATCGACATGCTCAAGGAGTGGGAGGCGACGGTTGTCGCCGCCGGTGGAACATGGTCACTGGTGACCTCGCCGGACCTGCTGCCGAAGCTGGTGACCGGCGTCTGAGAGGGCGTGCGATGAACCGGGTGTTGGCGATCTGTCTTGCAATGACTGCTGTGGCGGCTTGCTCCAAGCCGACGGAGCTGGCTTCAAGCGCCAATGGCAAGGGGTCGATCACGGTCGCCGCAGCGCCCAAGAATACGCCCCCGCCCGAGATTCCCGCTGAAGAGCTTGCAGCCATTGCCGCCGAACAGGGCGAAGCGGCGCCGGCTGATCCCACGACCGAAGCAGCGCCGGACAGCACGCCTTCGGGGCCGGCGACGGTTACCGACTATCGTGCATCGGTGGCGAACCAGATCGGCGCGTTGCCGGCGGTGGGCGACGCAGCAGCGCTGGCGGCGGCGTTTGCCGACTGGCGCGCGCGTGCAGCGGCGGCCCCGGGTGCTTTCGAGGCGGGGCAGCAGCAGTTGGGCGCTGATGCGCAGGAGTACAACCCGTCCGATGCGGAGCTCGTCGCGGCGGAGGCTGGCGACCGCTTGTCCGCAGCCCTGCAGGGCGCCGACGAGGCGACCCGCACGGTGGTCGCGGCCGCCATTGGCGACAGCACGAGCTATCGGCGTTTCGATTTCCGGCGCGTGGATGTCGCTGGCTCGGGACGCTTCGTCTATGCATCAGCGCCACGCGAGGCGCGGCTGCCGCTCTAGGTCATGACCCTCTCCCCACTCGCACGCCTGCGCCTGCCCTCGCCGCCTGGCGATCTTGTCATCGGGCTGATGGGGGGATCGTTCGACCCGCCGCATTCAGGGCATGCGCATGTGATCGCGACGGCGAGGCGCGCTGTCGGACTTGATCGCATCTGGGTTCTGGTCTCGCCGGGCAATCCGCTGAAGCGCACGCAAACGGCGCTGAAGGACCGGCTGGCGGCGGCGCGACGCAGGCTGGGCGGACCTGGCGTTGTCGTTTCCGACATCGAGGCGAGGCTCGGCACGCGTTACACGATCGACCTGATCCGGGCACTGCAGCGGCAAGCGCCACGGGCGCGCTTCGTGTGGATCATCGGCGGCGACAATCTGCGGGACTTCCATCGCTGGAAGGAGTGGCGCGCGATTGCAAAGCTTGTTCCGATCGTCGTCGTCGCCCGGCCCGGCGCGAGCCCGAAAGCAGGGCTGTCGCGATTTGCACGACAGTTCGGGGCGCAGCGCGTCAGCCAGTCTGATGCCCGGACGCTGGCGCGCCGGACGCCTCCCTGCTGGGTCTATATCTCAGCGCCGTTCGATCCGGTGTCGTCGACCAATTTGCGGGCGACGATGGCGGTCAACGCCCTGCCGCCGGTCTAGTCTCCGGATTATCCTCGGATGATGTCGGCGGAT
Organism: uncultured Alphaproteobacteria bacterium; assembly: GCA_903831485.1. The sequence goes on from CAIKXW010000387.1 coordinate 5,638, forward strand.
CGTCAGCCGCGGGGGCAGGCGCCGCCGTGGTGTCCGAGAACAGGCTTCTCTCGCCCTGCCCGCAGCTCGTGACGGCGACGGCGACGGCCGTCGTGATCACCGACATGATGATGACGCCAAGCCTCGCCACCGCTCCCTCTCCTATCGTTTCGCCGGGCAGCTGACCGACCAGGTCACGCCGAACGGATCGAGCATATGGCCATGTTTATCGCCCCACGGCGCAACCGCAAAGGGCAAGGTCTCGCGGCAGCCCGCCTTGACGGCGCGATCCCACCAGATGTCGCCATCGGGAACGACCAGCTGCATCACATAGCTGCGCGAGCGCTGTGTCGGCGGCGGGGCGGGCGTAGTAGACGCCATCGACATAGAGGCCGACGCCCTGCTCGATGCCGTCATTGGTGAGGCCAAAAGGCGAGCCGATGCCGCGGATGTTGATCGCGGAGTTGCGCGGGTTGGTGGAGTAGAACTGCACCGAGGGCACAAGCGACGAAATCTTGCCGGCGTTGAACGCGCCGGTGTCGGCGAGGAAATCCTCGCTCAGCACCGCCACCGGGATCGGCACGTCCTGCACGTCTTCCTCGACGCGTCGGGCGGTGACGACCACGCGGTCGCCCGACTGGATCGGCTGGGGCGTGGCGGCGGGCGGCTGGTCATCGGCGGCGCCTGGGCCGGTCTGGTCGGCGACGACTTCGGCAGCGGTCTCGCCCTGGGCGAAGGCCGGCGCCGACCAGAAAACGGCGAGCGCCGCTATCGAAATGCCGTAACGGATATGGTTACCCGACTGGAAATGATGAGAATTGCGCTGCGCTTTCATGTCCCGTACTTGTCGAAAACGCAGCGATCCCCGCGTTGGTGATGAGACCGAACCTTAAACTCGACTAAGTAGGTAGTATAACTAGGGTTTAGTTTTTCTGAATTTGCCTGGGATCGGCGCACCCTATGGCGCTGGCCCATGGCTCAAACGAGACAGCCCTTCCCTCTCGCGGGGGGTCGCCCCACGTGATAACTTGCCGACGATCAATCAGCACAAAGGACAAAGCCCTGTCAGTCAGTCGCCCCACCCGGACCGGCAAGACCACCGAGACCGGACCGGCCGTCGCAAAAGCGCGTC
>CAIKXW010000388.1 GCA_903831485.1 uncultured Alphaproteobacteria bacterium
CCGCCGAACACGGTGGCGGCAAGGCCAACCACGCCCGGCGTACGGGTGTTGGCGCCGATGGCGATGCCGATCCAGACGACGATGGCGAGAACGGCGAACGCAAGAAAGGCCGCACGCATCGCGTCGCCCCCCGAGCTCTCCCTCGCCTGTGCCTGCTGTGTCCCGCCCTGCGTCATTCCGGGCCTTTATAGACCAGGTCGGCGGCAATGCGAACTGTATCCCGATCCTCGCATTCGCTGCATGCCGGTCTGGCGCCTGCGCGGGTTGTGGCGCGAGCAGCGATTTCCCTGCTAGCCTCGCGCTGCTTTCCGGGGCCAGTCTCCGGGGCAGTATCTTGGGTCAGGCATCCGGGGCTGGAGTTCGTGCATGTTGAAATGGCTCAGCGTCATCACGCTGCTGGCGCTGGCGGCTGGCGTGGCCGTGGGCGCGTGGGGGGCGTCGTCGGGCGATCCGAACATCACCGGCCTGCTCACGCAGGTTGGCCATGTCGGCGACCTCTGGCTCAATCTCCTGCGCATGACGGTGATCCCGCTGGTGTTCTCGCTGCTTGTGACGGGCGTCGCCTCGGTCGCGGACGCTGCTTCAAGCGGCAGGGTCGCGGCGCGGGCGATCTTCGTCTTCGGCGTCCTGCTGGTCTCGGCGACGACGTTTGCCTGCCTGGTCTTTCCGCTGCTGCTGTCGCTTGTCCCGGTTGATCCGACGGCGGCGGCGAGCTTCATCGCGCGCGCCGGTGACCAGACCGTGCAGGCCGCATCCCCGCCGACGATTGGCGAATGGCTGGCGGCGCTTGCGCCGGGCAATGCCGTCGCAGCCGCCGCCGAGGGCGCGATCCTGCCGCTCGTGGTGTTCGCACTGTTCTTCGGGTTTGCCGCGACGCAGCTGCCAGCCGCGCAGCGCGCACCGATGGTGGCGTTCTTCCGGGCGGTCGCCGACACGATGATCATCATCGTGCGCTGGGTTCTGCTCGCGGCCCCGCTTGGCGTCTTTGCGCTGGCGCTTGGCGTCGGGCTGACGGCGGGCGTCGGGATCGCGGGACTGATCCTGCACTACATCGTGCTCGTCTCGGCGGTGACAGCGGCCATCGTGCCGATCGCGTTTCTCTTCGCCTTCATCTGGGGCGGGGCGAACCCGGCGCGGTTCATCAATGCGACGGCGCCAGTGCTCGCGGTTGCAATCTCCAGCCGATCCTCGCTGGCGTCCCTGCCGCTCATGGTCGAACGCGCGCGCGATGCGATGGGAACGCCGGAGCGGGTTGCCAACCTCGTCCTGCCGATGGCGGTCGCGGTGTTCCGGATGACCAGCCCTGTGGCCAATCTTGGCGTCGTTTTCTTCTGCGCGTCCGTGTTCGGCGTCCAGCTTTCGCCCGGCGCCATCATCGTCGGCGGGCTTGTGGCGATAGCGATCAGCATCGGCTCGGTTGGCTTGCCGGGGGAGATTTCATTCATCGCCAGCGTTGCGCCTATCTCGATGGCGATGGGCGTGCCGATCGAGTTGCTGGGTCTGCTTGTCGCGGTGGAGGCGGTGCCAGACATCTTCCGCACGGTGGGCAATGTATCGGGCGACATGGCGGCGACACAGATCGTCGCGAAGAACCAGCCCGCGACTATCCCGCCGGAGCAGGCGGCCGCCTGACAACGCGGCTGGCGGCAAGCACTTCGTCCACGGCGGCTGCGACCATGTCTGGCCGGTGGAAGAAGAAGGCGTGGTTGGATTCGGGCACGATCTGCAGCCGCCCACGGCTCGACCATGTGGCGAGGTCCGCCTGCAGGCGGCGCCACACGATCTCGCTTTCGGGCGTGTCGGACCCGGCGACGAGGCCATCGGCGGATAGCAGATAGGCATCGTGCGCATCGGCGCGCTTGCGGGCTTGCGTCTGCTGCGGCAGTTCGCGCGCGAGCACGACCACGGGCCAGTTCTGCAAATCGCGATGCTTGCCGGCTTCCGTCATGGTTGCTGAACGCTGACGCGCCTCGCGCGCGTTGGCCTCGGCGGATTTGGGATAGAAGGCGTTCACCGTTTCCGCGATTGCGGGGTCGGCCGGATAGTCGGAGAGCCGCATCAGGCCCGTCCACTTGAAGGCGAGGGCAAGCTCCTGCGCGGGCGAGACATAGTCGCCAACGCTCAGCCCCGCTTGCCTGAACTTCGCCTCCTGGTCCGGATGGGATGAGTCCGCGAACACCATGCCCGCGATCTCGTCCTTGTAGAGCCCGGCGAAGATCATGCTGTAGAGACCGCCGCGTGAATGCGAGACCAGAACGTAGGGTCCGCTCTCGCCTGCCGCATCGAGGGCTGCGTGCAGGTCGCGCGCGACTTCTTCAGGTGTGAAGGCGTCGCTGGCCGGATCGCTCCAGAGAATGCCCGCGCGGCTGTAGGCGCAGGCGCGCGACTTCTGCGAGACCTGTTGCATCACCGGCTGCCAGCCCAGTGCGCCCATCAGGTCGCCGCCGGACTGGAAGACGACGGTGGGCGAGCCTGTGCCGCGGCAGTCGATGTGGATGCGTCGCTCGTCTTCGACCGCGACGAGCTTGCCGGGGGCTGGATGCTCGCGCACAGCCTGCGCCTCGTACATGCTCTCGCAGGCGCAGAGGGCGAGCGCTGCGAGCGCTGCTGCAAATGCCCAACCCGACTGGCGCTGGCCTGCCTTCATCGGGGTATTCTTAGGCGCCGCGAAAGCTGGCGCCACATCACAATCGGTAAATGTCGGGCAGGAAGCGCAGCCCGGAAAGCAGAACGGGCGCCCTTGAGGGGCGCCCGCCGCAGTTTCAGCCGAAGAGGCTGGAACCTATTTCACGGTGATCTCGATCTCGCCGATCGTCGGATCGGTGATCTTGAACTTGTCGCCGGACTTCTGGCCGTCCGGGTAGGTGAAGCAGGTGTTGTCCTGTCCGACAGCAGGAGCCGTCAGGCAGAGCTTCGAGCCGTCGACCTTGTAGGTGCCTTCATACTGGCCGTCGAAGCCAGAGAAGGTGCCGTCCGCCTTGTAGGTGACGTCGCCGGTGACGCCCATCGAGGCCACGTTCATCGTGACGCCTTTTTCGAGCACCAGCGCGACCGTGTCCGACGGCGCCGACTGCGCGAGGGCAGGGGCGGCGGCGAGGGCCACAGCGGCGGCCAGCAGTGTTTTCATGCTTTTCATGTGTCTTCTCCCAGACCCCTCAACTTGATGGTGTCAAGTCGCAGTGAACCTCGACTTGGAACCTCAGGCAAGAGGGCAGGTGCAGCTCCGCAGATTAGCGAATCGTCACCTGCATCGCGCCCATGTCGGACGTGAGCTCGAACGTGTCGCCGGATTTCTTGCCGTCCGGATAGGCTTGGCACTGGTCGACCATGCCGAAAGCCTCGACGGTGATGCAGAGCTTGTTGCCATCCGTCTTGTAGGTGCCGGCGAACATGCCGTCGAAGCCGGAGAACGTGCCGTCGGGCTTGTACTCGATCGTCCCCACATTGCCCTGGACGTCCATGCTGACGCCTTTCTCGACGACGGCCTTCACCGTGTCCGAGGGCGGTTCCTGTGCGATGGCCGGCGCGGCGATCATGGCGGCGGCGAAAAGCGCAAGTCGAAGTTTCAAGGGTTGTCCTCCCACATGGTTGATCTGAAAATTTGGAAACCTATGAGTTTCCGATACCACCGTTCCGGCTTCGCCAAAAGAGGGCTTCTGCAGGTGCAATCGGCGACGCCCCGCGCTAACGGGACGAATGAGTTTCCGCGCCACATGCCTTACGCTTTTTCCCGAAGCCTTCCCCGGCATTCTCGGCGTGTCGATCGTCGGCAACGCATTGCGACAGGGGATATGGGAGATCGAGGCCGTCGACATCAGGACATTCGGCATCGGCAAGCATCGCACAGTGGACGATACCCCTTCAGGCGGTGGGGCCGGCATGGTGATGCGGGCGGATGTGGCGGCGGCTGCGATCGACAGCATCGCGCAGGATGGGCGGCCGCGCATCTATCTGTCGCCGCGTGGAAAGCCGCTGGACCAGAAGCGGGTCCGCGAACTGGCGGCCGGGCCCGGGGTCATTCTCCTGTGCGGCCGGTTCGAGGGGCTCGACGAGCGGGTGATCGAGGCGAGGGGACTGGAGGAAGTCTCGGTAGGCGATTTCGTGCTGGCAGGGGGAGAGGTCGCCGCGCAGGCCCTGCTGGAAGCCTGCATCAGACTGTTGCCTGGCGTAGCGGGGAATGCCGAGAGCCTGGCGGAAGAGAGCTTCGAGGCGGGGCTGCTGGAGCATCCGCACTATACCCGGCCTCAGGTCTGGGAGGATCGCGAGATTCCCGCGGTGTTAACCTCTGGCGATCACGCAAAGGTCGCGGCCTGGCGACGAAATCAGGCCGAGGAGTTGACTAAAGCCAGAAGACCCGATTTATACGCCGCTTTCCGGGAAGCCTCCCCTCAGCGGGGGAAGGCGGCGAAACCCCGCGACTGAAAGACCTGATCCATGGCCGCTCACCTGATCCAGACCCTCGAGCGCGAGGAAATCGCCCGCGTCACCGAAGGCAAGAAAATCCCCGACTTCGCGCCCGGCGACACGCTGCGCGTCAACGTGAAGATCAAGGAAGGCGACCGCGAGCGCATCCAGGGCTTCGAGGGCCTCTGCATCGCCCGCGCCGGCGCCGGCGTGAACGAGAATTTCACGGTGCGCAAACTCTCCTTCGGCGAAGGCGTCGAGCGGGTGTTCCCTCTGAATTCGCCGTCGGTCGACTCGATCGAAGTGCGCCGCAGGGGCAAGGTTCGCCGCGCCAAGCTTTACTACCTGCGTGGCCGCACCGGCAAACGCGCCCGCATCGCCGAGAAGCTGGGCGGCGCGAAGGAAATCACCGAGGGCTGATTTTCCCCAGTTCGAAATTGAAGATTAGAAATTGAAACCGCCGGCCCTCACAGGCCGGCGGTTTTGTTTTGGGCTCGGCGTTCACCGCTACGCGTCGCGCAGATTCCACTCATAGATGACGCTGTGGCCGCAGACATCCCGGGCGGCGCCGTTGATCCTGGCGGGCGTGAAGCGCTCGCCGCGGATCCATTTGGCGGCGGCGTCGTCGAGACGGGCGTGACCGCTTGAGCGTGCAACCTTCACTGACGTGACGCGTCCGTTCGCGGCAATGCACACATCAAGTTGCGTCGCGCCCTGTTCGCCGGCGCGTTGCGAGGCGGTGGGGTAGGCGGGCTTGTCGCTCGCGATCAGCTTGGGCGCAGAGCGCGACTGGATCGGCGCGGGCGCCGGCGTCACGAGGACGGGATCCGGAATCGGAACCGGGTCAGCGACGGGCGCGGTGATCACCGGGAGTTCTTCCGGCACAAAGTCGATTTCGGGCGCGACGAGCGGGGGAGGCGTGGGCGGGGCAGGCGTGTCTTCAACCTCCTCCACGACAGGCGGTGGCTCGATCTCCTCGACCACTGGCGGCGCGGGCGGTTCGATGAAGACGAGTTCGGAGGAGACGCGTTCCATCTTCCCGGCGTTGAAATTCATCGCGGTGAAGAGTCCGCCCATGCCGACAGTCAGCGCGACAGCGGCGGCTGCGCCGAAGGCCTGCGTGCGTTTGCCCTGCTTGTGGGTCTGAACGTACATGATGGAGCCTCCTCCGTTGCGGATGAGGGGCGTGTCCCACTTGTCCGTATATTCAATATGGGGACCGGCAAGTCTGGCCCCATGGCTTTGCGCATATGAAACGCAGCGCTGCTCCAGCGGGTTCCGGTGTTGGACTGTAGGGAATGTGGCGTCCGCGTGGGGAATGCGGCGGGAATGTGATGCTTGCGAGTATGTCCGGGTACGGACAACCGCAAGCGGCCTCAGAGGCGCGTGAGCGCTGAGGTGGCGGGGAGCGGGGAGTCGTGGGAGGGCCGCATGCGTGGCGTTCGAATCGAGGCGGGTGCGGTCATCGTGGCGCAGCATGTCGGCGAAGGTCTGCGAGGTCGCGCGCAGGTCCGCGATCGCCAGGCCAAAAGGCTCGAAGCGCGGCAGGAATTCGGCCCAGCATGTGATGGCGGGGAGTTGTTCGTGCGGGACGATGCGCACATTCCAGGCGAGGGCGCGGAAGGCCCGGCGCCAGAGCGCGTGGCGGAGTTTGGCTTCGGCGAGCGGAAGCATGAGCGTCCGGTGCTCATAGGGCGCTGGGGCGATCCGTCTTACGCGCATGGCCTTGCGACTGTTGGCGATCACCATGATCACCCGCGCCAGAAGGTCTGCGTGATGCCGATGAAAACGGCAGATCGCGGATGATCCACAAGGGGAAAATCCTGCGCTTTATGGGCGCGATCATGCGGCCACAAATAGCCCCACCGATTTGACGCCACTGTTTCCCTCAAATTTCTGGGGCAAATGTCTGGAACTGCGCGGGGAAGGTTGTTCTGCGTCCCCAAACTCGGCGCCCATGGCGTGCGGCTGCGCATTGGCCTAACCATGGGGCGTCATTCCCAGCGAGGTTTTCCATGGCGTTGCTTGTCCTCAGCGTTGTCGGCAGCGACCGGCCGGGCCTTACCAAGGCGCTGGCGGCGGCTGTGCTGTCGGCGGGCGGCAACTGGCTCGAGAGCCACCTGTCGCGGCTGGGCGGGCTCTATGTCGGCTCGGTGCTGGTTGATCTTGCGGAGGGAAAGGTCGAGGCGTTGCGCGCCGCGGTGTCTGCCGTGGATGCGGCTGGGCTTGAAGTGCGGATTGCGCCGGCGGGCGCGCCAGCAGCCGTGGCGGGCGAGACGCTGGAGTTCAGCGTGGTTGGGCAGGACCGGCCCGGCATCGTGCGCCAGGTGACGGCGACGATCAGCGACCTCGGCGCCAACATCGAAAGCTTCCGCACATGGCTGAGTACGGAGGCGTATTCCGGCGCCCCGCTGTTCAACATGGCGGCGAACCTGCGCCTGCCTGTGGGCTTGTCGGCGGCACGCGTGCAGGACGCGCTGGAGGCGATCTCGGGCGAGATCATGGTGGATGTGGCGGTGGGCTAGGCTGTCTTCGGCCGGGGGCGTTGTTCGATGACGGCAATCGCACCATCGCCGCCCGGCGTGGGGAGGGCAGGCAGGCAGGGCTTCATCGCCGCGCTCGGCATTGGCCAGATCTGTTCGTGGGGCGCGCTCTACTACGCCTTTCCGCTGATCGCCGAGCAGATCGAACGTGAGACCGGCTGGTCGCGTACGTCGCTCTATGGCGCGGCGACGGCGGGGTTGCTGATTGCTGCGGCGGCGTCTTTCCCGCTGGGGCGGGCGATCGATCGCGGGCATGGCCGCGCCATCATGACGGGCGGTTCGGTGCTGGCGGGGCTGGTGATGCTGGCCTGGTCGCAGGTCAGCGATCTTGTCGGGCTCTATGTGATTGTCGGACTGCTCGGCGTGCTTCAGGCGGCGACGCTCTATGAGGCGGCGTTCGCGGTGGCGGCGCGCCGTTTCGGCGCGGCGGGCGCGCGCGATGCGATTGTCGCCGTGACGCTGTGGGCAGGCTTTGCCTCGACCGTATTCATCCCGCTGATCCAGCTGATGATCGACCTGTGGGGCTGGCGCGGCGCGGTGACGGCGCTGGGCGTCATCAACCTGGTGGTGTGTGCGGGGCTCTATGGCTGGGCGATCCGGCCGGAGCGCGACCTGGTCCAGCGCGATCCTGCGGGGGCGCAGGCGGCGACGGGCGGATCGGCCGTGCGGCAGGCGATGGCCTCGCCCGTGTTCTGGAGCCTGACGCTGGCCTATACGGCGCATGCCGCCGTGTTCACGGCCTTCACCTTCCATCTCTATCCGCTGTTGTTGGAGCGCGGCTTTGAAACGGCGGCCGTCATCGCTGCGATGGCGGTGATCGGACCGGGGCAGGTGGGCGGGCGCATTGCGATGACGATCTTCGCGGGCAAGGCGCCGATGCGGGTTGTCGGCGCATGGGTTGTGGCGGGTTTTGCATTGAGCCTGGCCATGCTGGTGTGGCTGCCGCCGTCCTTCGCGGCGATTGTCGCCGTGGTGGCGCTCTACAGCGTGACGAACGGCATCCTCACCATCGTGCGCGGCGCATCGATCCCGGAGATGGTAAGCCGGCAGGACTATGGCGCGATCGCCGGCGTGATGAACACGCCCGCCACCGTCGCCCGCGCGCTGGCGCCGCTCGGCGCGGCGGCGCTTTGGTCGATCAACAGTTCGTACGATCCTGTGCTGGTCGCGATGCTCCTCGGCGCGCTGGTGCTGGCGGTGGGGTTCTGGGTTGCGGCGGGATTGGCGCGGCGGGTGGGGTAAAGCTGCGCCTGCTGCAGGTGATTGAAGGGACCGCCCGGGGCTCGCGATGGTTGCGCGATCTGGGTGGAGGCGATTCATGAAACTGGTAATGCTTGGCGCGATCGCGCTTGTTCTCGCGCCGATGGCGCACGCGCAGGATTACTGCGGCGACCTGAAGGAAGTGATCGCGGAGGCGACCTTCGGCATCGACGGGTTGAAGGACGAAGAGAACTTCGAGGACAGTTTCGAGCCGTACTTCTACCTGTCGAATGGCTACCCCGGCCTCCGCCGGGGACGCGTGCAAGATGCACGCTTCCAGATGCTACAACGCCCGTGAGCGCGCTTCGCCATGGGGCTATTGGAGCGCGGAGCTTCCGCAACGCCCCTAAGCCTCGCTCACATACTCCAGCTCGATCGGGCCGGTCATGATGACGTGGTCGGTGGCTTCGCTCCAGTCGATCTCGATGTCGCCGCCGTCATTGTGGACGAGGGCCTTGCGGTCGGTGAGGCCGCGGCGCGCGGCGGCGACGATGGCGGCGCAGTTGTTGGAGCCGCAGGCGAGGGTGAGGCCGACATTGCGCTCCCAGGTGCGCAGGCGGGTTTCTGTTTTGGAGATCACCTGCAGGAAGCCGACATTGACGCCTTGCGGGAAGAGCGGGTGCCATTCGACGAGGGAGCCGACGGC